>CAITQQ010000192.1 GCA_903894575.1 uncultured bacterium | reverse complement strand
TGAAAGATTTCCCGTTCCATGCTCCCGACTGAAAATGGGAATCATGTGGAGTTTTGTCAGAATGCTGTAAACAAGAGGGTGTGCGAAAATATCCCCCCGAACATAAAAATGAATCGGCCTTCCTAAAAAAACAGCAAGCACCATGGCATCCAGGAATGAAGCAGGATGATTGGCAATCAGGATGGCAGGCTTCCCGTGTTGCAATTTTTCTGCGCCCAGTACGTCAATCTTTCTGAAAAAGATCCTGAAGGTCACCCACATTATAGTCCACCCGAAACGATACAGCATGCCAACAAGATAGTAAAAAATGGAATGTTTGGTTTACCCCACCCATCAGTTCATCAATCCATTGCCAATATTTTAGTGGAAGAGTGCTGGGTAAATGCGAAATTTGTACAAACAATGCGCTTTTCCAAAAAATGCAACCAATCAAACAACTCAGCACAATTATTTCACTGCTTTTCTTTGGTATTTCCATGGCCCAGGATGGCATGAAATTTCAGGAGCAATTTCAGGTGCAATTAAAAAAAACAACTGGGTCCATCAAGATTGATGGCATGTTGGATGAAAAAGATTGGGTCGATGCAGGTGAAGCCAAGGATTTTTTCATGAAATGGCCCAATGATGAGGGCCGTCCCAAGAGAAAAACCTTCGTCAAGGTTACCTATGACAACCAGTTCATCTACTTTGGTATCAAGGCAATGGACACCAGTTTTTATATTGCCCAGACCCTGAAAAGAGATCAGGGCATTTACGACAGTGATGCAGTCAGCATTGCATTGGATCCGGTAAATCAAAGAACCAACGGATTCATCTTTTCTATCACTCCGTATAATGTCCAAACAGAGGACCTGGTCAATGTTGGACAATCCGATGATGAGATGAGTTTCAGCTGGGATAACAAATGGTACTCTGCAACAAGCCGACATCCTGATTACTGGATCGCAGAAATCGCCATACCCTTCAGCACGTTGCGGTTCAAGCAAGGCAACAGCAAATGGGGATTCAATATTTTGAGGGCTGATCTGAAGAACAATGAATATTCCAGTTGGACAAACATGCCACTGAATTTCAACTTTTTTGATTTCGGATATTCCGGAGCCCTACTGTGGGACAATCCTCCGGTAGCTCCCAAATCCAATATCTCTCTGATCCCCTACACAACCGGATCCTACAATGCAGACCGTGAAAATGATGTATCAGCAAATGGAAAATTCAATGGAGGATTTGATGCAAAACTGGCATTGACTTCTTCGCTTAATCTTGACCTCACCGTCAATCCTGATTTTTCACAAGTAGAAGTGGACAGACAGGTTACCAATCTTACAAGATTTGATATCTTCTTTCCGGAGCGCAGGACTTTCTTCCTGGAAAACAGTGATCTGTTTGCAACCTATGGCATTCCACCCATAAGACCTTTCTATTCCAGAACGATCGGTCTTGACAAGTTTGGCAACAAGATCCCCATTCTTGCAGGCGCTAGGATCAGTGGAAACATCAGCGAAAAGACCAGAATCGGTTTAATGAACATACAAACCAGGGCCACGGAAGAAACAGTTGCACAAAACTATACTGCATTCAGCTTCAACCAGCAGGTTCAAAAAAGATCGATCCTGAAGGGATATTTTTTGAATCGCCAGGGAATCGAAGACAAGAACAACAAGATCAAGGATCCCATGGATCAATATGGCAGGAATGCGGGAATGGAATACAACTTCATAGACAAGTCTGGCAAATGGAATGCATGGGCAGGACACCATCAATCTTACAAATCTACCATCAAGACCCCTGAAAATTATAGCAATGTTGGTGGCGGTTATTTCAGTAAAAAATTGAATTTCATAGCTGATGCCGGTCGCATTACAGATAACTACTATGCTGACATGGGATTTGTCAACCGTGTCGATAACTATGATGCACTGTTGGATACCAGTTTCAGAAAAGGATTCTATCTTTTATACAATGAAACCAGCTATACTTTTTTTCCAAAAAAAGGTCCGCTTAATCAATTCATGGTAAGGCTTGAGAACTTTCTGGTATATAATCTGGATGGGGGCTTGAACGAAAGGAGCCATGATCTTGAATTCCGATTTTTTTTCAAGAACACATCCAACATGATCTTCCACATTCACGACAATGTGAACAACCTCTTGTTCAATACTTCTTTCACCGACGGAAAACCGATCCCACCGGGCCGGTATACTGCTCCATCCCTGGGTTGGACATACAATACCGACAGCAGAAAAAAACTCTATTTCAGAGCTGACCTGGAATCTGGACAATTTTTCAACGGAAGGATTCTCAGGTACGAAATCAGTGGAACACTAAGGGTTCAACCCTGGGGTAACTTCAGCATGACCCTTCAACAGGCCAGACTGCAATTTCCAGAACCCTATGGCAAGAATAACCTCTTCCTGATTGCCCCAAGGATCGAGATCAATTTCTCCAACAACCTTTTCTGGACAACGTTTTTGCAATACAACAACCAGCGCAACAACTTCAACATCAACAGCCGCCTGCAATGGCGCTACAAGCCCATGAGCGACCTGTTTCTGGTATACAGCGACAACTACTTCACAGACCCCTTCATGAAAAACAAGAACCGTGCCATTGTCTTCAAGATGAACTATTGGCTGAATCTCTGATTTCCTTATCTTTAATACTCATATTTAAACCCTTAAAAATGAGTACGAACAGACGCTCGTTCATCCGCAATGTTGCCCTGGGTTCAGGTGCGATTGCTAGTTCCCTTCCTCAAACTGGATTTGCGGCCACCGAAGCTGCAATGCCTGTTGCCCCATCAACATTTAACATGTGTGGCTATGCGGCCCCAAAATTGCCTACCGTAAGGGTAGCTGTTATTGGCCTTGGTATGAGAGGCCCTGGCGCTGTTGACAGGCTGAGTTATATCGATGGTGTTGAAATCAAGGCCCTCTGCGACAAATACCCAGAGCGTGTAGACAAAGCACAAAAAATCCTGACCAAAAAAGGCTTGCCCATGGCAAAAGCCTATTCTGGTGCTGAGGGCTGGAAAGCGGTTTGCGAATCCAATGATATCGATTTGGTTTATGTAACGACCCCATGGGAACTGCATACACCCATCTCTGTATACGCCATGAAAAATGGTAAACATGCAGCTTCAGAAGTGCCGGCAGCAAAAACAATCGATGAGTGCTGGGAACTGGTGGAAACATCTGAAAAGACCCGCAAACACATGATGATGCTGGAAAACTGCTGCTATGATTTCTTTGAACTCCTTACCTTGAACATGGCCCGCAACGGCCTGTTTGGAGAAATCCTGCATGCAGAAGGTGCCTATATCCATGACCTGAGCAAAGACTATCTTTTCAACAAGAAGGGCTATGCAGACATGTGGAGGTTGAAAGAAAATATCCAAAACAATGGAAGTCTTTATCCGACACATGGATTGGGGCCCATTGCACAATGCATGAACATCAACCGTGGTGATAAATTCGATCACCTGGTGAGCATGAGCACCAATGATTTTTCATTGGGTAAAATGGCCGACGAAATGGCTGCCAAAGATGATTTCTTCAAGGAATATACAGGCAAAACCTACAGGGGCAACATGAATACCACCATCATCAGGTCTGATCTTGGTAAAACACTGATGGTGCAGCATGATGTTTCTTCACCACGTCCTTACTCAAGGATTCATTTGGTCAGCGGCACCAAAGGCGCAGCCCAGAAATATCCTGGCCCAGAGCGCATTGCCCTTGGACATTCCTGGTTAAAAGAAGAAGAGATGAAAGCCATGCAAGCAAAATATACTCCACCCATTGTCAAACACATTGGTGAGATTGCCAAGAATGTAGGTGGACATGGTGGAATGGATTTCATCATGGACTGGAGATTGATCGATTGCCTCCGCAATGGATTGCCATTGGATCAGGATGTATACGATGCTGCTGCTTGGAGTTCCGTATTCCCGCTCAGTGGCGCATCAGTTGGCAAACGTTCCAAAACCATTGATGTACCTGATTTTACCCGCGGCGCATGGAAAACAAACAAACCACATGACATGACATTGGATGGTGGTGGAAACACTGGTGTCAGGCCCGTTGTAAAATAAACAGGCATCACAGGATGGATGATTCTTCATCCATTTGAAAAATATCAACGACATAAAAAAGGAGCTCAAGCAAATGCTTGGCTCCTTTTTGTTTTATAGAATATGTTTGCGCCTTAGTTGATGACCACTACAGGCAGTTCTTTCTCCCTGATCATTTTGTTGAAGGCTTTCAAACCACCATCAAGGATGGATTTCAGTTTTGCAAGCTCAACATCCACCTCAGCAGCCAGTACTGCAAAAACATCTTGTGCCTGCTTGCTAGGAGCCATGTTTCCAGAGCTGGCCATGTCATAGACGCCGCCCAGCTTGTCATCCAAGCGGATGGGGAAGTTCAATACATCCTGCCCGCTCTTTGCCTTGGTCTGGTGTAATTTTTCCTCAACCGCTGTCAAGGATTTTGAGAGGCTGTCAGCCAATTGTTTCAAATCCTTAGGACAAGCATCGCCTTGCTTGCTGATGAAATCATTCATCTGGTTTCTTGCCTGACGAATGTCCTTGATTGCTTTCATGGTTTCAGAGAACTTCCCTTTTACTTTGACCAGGAAATCGTGTTGGGCCTCATAATCGGCCTGAGAGCAATGGTAATTGGGATCTGCCAGGATGGAAAAAGGCACCTCAACAGAATCCTTGTCTACCCTCACCACTGCCGTATAATTGCCCGGGATGGCCGTTGTGCTGCCTGGAACACCATTCCAAAGGATAAGGTCTTCTATGCGCTCTGCAGCGGGATATTGCATGTCCCAAACAAACTGGTTGCTTCCTTTGGAAAGCTTTACAGGATTGGACTTATCGCTGCTGGTATAACGGCTGATCAATTTCTTTTTAGCATCATAGATGGCCACAGATCCCGTACTTGAATCTGTTGTATTGCTGGCAATGAAATTGATAACAGCACCTTTCAATGGATTCATGGCAGCATTGGCTGGAGTACCTGCCATCGCACCCCACCTGCTGAATACTGGTGGCATCCTTAATACTGGATTGACGGAGAACACGTGCAGTGCTTTGGATTTGATGGATGGATCCATTTGCTGTACCTGTGTCAGGTCATCAATGATCCACAGTGCCCTTCCCTGTGTGGCCACAATCAGGTCATTGTTTTTGATGGTAAGGTCTGTGATGGGAACAATGGGAAGGTTCAGCTGAAATGACTCCCATGAAGCGCCATCATTGTAACTGATGTACATGCCAAACTCAGTGCCTGCATAGAGCAATCCCGGACGTTTTTGATCAGCCCTTGCTACCCTTGTGAAATGCAGGGGATCAATGCCTGCAGTGATCAATTTCCATGACTGACCATAATCTTCTGTCTTGTAGATGTATGGCGTGTAATCATCCAGTTTGTAGCGTGTACCGGTAATGTACGCTGCCCCTTTCTTGAATGGATCGGTTTCGATGGCATTCCACATCATCCATTTCGGCGCATCTTTGGGTGTTACATTGGTCCAGTTTTTTCCGCCATCCCTGCTGATGTTCACCAGGCCATCATCACTGCCAGCCCAAAGCAAATCCTTTTCCAGAGCACTTTCTGCTGCAGTAAAGATGGTACAATAATATTCAACAGATGTATTGTCTTTGGTGATGGGACCCCCACTCGACAACTGCTTTGATTTGTCATTGGTGGTGAGGTCTGGTGAAACCTGCGTCCAGCTGGCCCCTTCATTTTCAGTCATGAACAAGGCATTGCCCGCACAATACAAACGTTTGGGATTGTGGGGTGAAAAGAAAATAGGGAAGTTCCATTGAAAACGGAATTTCAATACATCTGCACCTGCTCCCATGGGATTATCAGGCCATACTGAAATGGCACGGTTCTCTCCTGTTTTGTGGTCTAACCTGGACAGATAGCCACCATAGTTCCCCCCATATACAATATCAGGATTGGTTGGATCGGCCACAACGTATCCACTTTCTGAACCAGCAGTAACATCCCAGTCTTGCTCAGTGATATAAGACCCATAGGTTGCAGAACGGATGCGCAAGGTGGAGTTGTCTTGCTGTGCTGCCAAAATGCGGTAAGGGAATGAATTGTCTGTACTTACCCTGTACAACTGTGAAGTGGGTTGATTCATATAACTGCTCCAGTTGTTGCCTTCGTCAAAACTTACCTGTGCACCGCCGTCATCGGCCACAATCATGCGCTTTCCATCTTCGGGATCAATCCAAAGGTCATGATGGTCACCATGTGGTGTCCGCAGCGACTGAAAAGTCTTTCCACCATCACGGCTTTTCATGAAATTTACATTGGGACAATAAACCAGGTTCTCGTTCTTAGGATCAACAAATACTTTTGAATAGTACCAGGCACGCTGGCGGATGTTGTTGTCACTGCTTTGCAAAGCCCATGACTGTCCACCATCAGCACTCATGTACAATCCTCCTTTTGCATTTTCAATGATGGCATAAATTTTATCTGTATTCGATGGTGCAATGGCAACACCCACAATCCCCCATGTTCCTTTGGGCAGGCCTTTTGTTGTCGAGATATTGGTCCAGGTTTCACCACCATCTGTGCTTTTCCACAAGCCGCTTCCTTCGCCGCCACTCTCCAAACTATAGGGCGTGCGGATCAGGCGCCAAGTGCCGGCATATAAAACAGATGGATTTCCGGGCTCAACCACAAGATCACTGCATCCAGTTTGATCATTGACATACAATACTTTTTTCCATGATTTTCCACCATCCGTCGTTTTAAAAACACCCCTTTCTGCATTGGGCCCAAACAGATGCCCCATGACACCCGCCCAAACAGTATTCGGATCAGTTGGATGCACGATGATATTGGTGATATGCCTTCCGTCTTTTAGGCCAATATTTTTCCAGGTCTTGCCAGCATCTTCACTCTTCCACATGCCACCCAAACCCTCTGAAACATTGCCGCGCATGGTATTTTCACCTTCTCCAACATATACAATGTTTTCGTTGGATGGAGCCACTTCTACAGCGCCAATAGAGCTACCAAAAAACTTGTCTGAAACATTTTTCCAATTGCTGCCACCATCGATGGATTTCCAAACACCACCGCCAGTTGCGCCAAAATAGAATGTATTCTTGCTCTTGTAACTTGCTCCAACAGCACCACTTCTGCCACCGCGAAAAGGACCGAGCAAGCGATAATTTACATTTTTGAGCAGCGAAGCATCATAAACAGCAGGCTGAACGGGCTGCTTTGCCTCCGCCAATTTCTTTTTTTGTGCGATGGCAAAGGAAAATGTGCTAATGGAAAGCACAAGGAAAAGTAGTCTCTTCATGTTATTGTAGTTCTGACACTCAAATTAATAAAAAATGTTGAGATGGCTTGGGTATACCATGTCAACAAAATCAAACAAAGCGGCTTTACCGTTGGCCAATAACCCCGCCAAGTGGTGGGCTATTGGTCTTTCAAGACTATCTTGGGAGCAGCTGACTTGGGGATGACAAGTGCGGGACTGATGTCTGGCATGGCAGCCTTGATCTCCTTGATGCCAAACATGTTGGTATCAATAAAAGTCCAAGTTTTGCCGTTGTCGTTTGAAATGGCAATCAGGCTCGATGACAATTCAGCATCGCCAACAAACGAGGTGAGTGTTGTTGTTTGGGTGATGACGGACTGTAAGGTTTTTTTGTATGAAATAATCTCAGCAGGATTGCCGTAACTGATGCGACTGACTTTGCCACCAAACTGTTCAAAAACCTTCAATGCGGAATCTGAGATGATGCTCAACTTTTCCTTGCCGCCTGCGAGCTTGATCATCGAAGGATGCATGTAAGAAAGAAACTGTTCACTGTTTTTTTTGACAAGTGCATTGCCCATGGCAATGGCAGCAGATTTGATGGCAGACGGATTGACTTGTGCGGATACTGCAACGGGCAGTACACATACAAACTGGAGTAGAAGCAGGCTTGAGAAAAATATTTTTACCATCAGAGATCACGTTTTTTAAAAATATAGAATGAAAGCAACCAGACAAATAATGTAAGTACTAGGGTATAAACAACATGGCTGTCAATGGCTGCTATGGCCAATTTGTTGTCGGCCTCATTGAACTTTCCAATGGATGGAGGCAATGGGATAAGCCTGTCTGAAATTTCAAATGGCAAATAATGCCCATAGTCAACTCCCCATTTTTTTGATTTTACCCTAAAGAATCCAGACAGTATATTTTCAAGGATAAATGAGTAAAAAATATAGATGCCATAGGCAATAAAAG
The DNA here is from genome assembly GCA_903894575.1 of uncultured bacterium. Lineage (GTDB taxonomy): Bacteria > Bacteroidota > Bacteroidia > Chitinophagales > Chitinophagaceae > Pollutibacter. The sequence continues at coordinate 10,647 of CAITQQ010000192.1, read as the reverse complement.
CCTTTCTGATCAAGAGCCCCAGGAGAAAAGCGATAGACAATTGGCAAAATACCTGTAGGGAAAACAATCCGATATAATTGGCTTTTTCAAAAATATTGATACCCGCCATTTCTTTGGTGGCAAGGGTTCCGATAATGCTTGCAACTGCCAGATAGAAAAGAGTGACTATCAGTGTAACCAAAAACACGCTGATGAATTTACCCCAAATGAAATTGTTCTTCTTCCATCCATCAATGATGTTCTGCCGATGGGTCTTGAACAAGTATTCATTGGTGATCAACATGATCACCACAATGGCAGGAATGAAAGTAAAAAAAGAACTGAGGTAAGCGGTTGTATGAAATGACTGTGGAAAGGCAAACGGATTTCCGAGCAACATTTTCACCAATTGCCCACTCTGAGACTTTGCATCAATGCTGTCCATGAAGGCGTAATATGCAATGCCATTGATACCGGGATAAGAGATGGCTGTCACGGAAAGCAAAACCCAGAAAGCCTTGTAGTGCTTGAGTTTGAGCCATTCGGTTTTGATAATATTTGAAATCATGTTGTGTATTTGGTCTTTCTGCTGTTGATCAATAAAAACTGAATTGAAACTTTACTCTGCTGTCAATTCAAAAAACTTCTCTTCAAGGCGTTTTTTCTTGGATACAAGCTGTGAAAGCACCAATCCTTTTTCATGACAAAAACGATTGATCTGCTCAGCAGAAGAAGTCCCCTTTGCGAAATAACACTCTATCCCCTCGGCGGACCTGCTCATCCTTATCAAGCCAGGATATCCATTGATACAATCCTCAAGCAATACCTGATCTGCAGCATTCACTACGATACAATCCTCTGCTGAAAGCACAGATTCAACAGCGCCACTGGCAATCAATTTACCCCGCTTGAGGATGGCAACATGGTCACAAACTTTTTCCACTTCATCCAAGAGATGGCTGGCCATGATGACTGTATGACCATGGTCTGAGAGGCCCTTGATCAGGTTTCGGATTTCTGCAATCCCGACAGGATCCAATCCATTGGTAGGCTCATCCAATACAAGCACAGCCGGATCTCCCAGCAAAGCAGCCGCAATGGCCAGTCGCTGTTTCATGCCAAGACTGTAAGTACTGAAACGGCTGTTTTTTCTTTCGTGAAGGTTTACTTTTTCAAGGACTGCATGAATATCATCTTCATTGCCCCTGCCAGATATGGACTGGGTGATGCGCAAATTTTGTACAGCCGTGAGGTAATGATAAAGGTTGGGTGTCTCCAGGAGAGAACCAATTTTTTTTCTGTGTTGGTAGGAAGGTGGCTGGCCAAACCATTTGTAACCACCTTTATCTGCTTGCAAAACATCAAGGATGATGCTGAGCATGGTGGTTTTTCCGCTGCCATTCGGACCCAGCAAGCCAAATACTGATCCTTGGGGAATACTGAAGGAAACAGCATCAAGCGCCTTTATTTTTCCATATGACTTTGAAATGGCATTGATTTCAAGAACAGTCATGCTTATTTTTTTACAAGGTAAAGCTAAATGCACCAAAGGCATTTACCACTTGTAAAAATAACATTTTTATGCAACTACTGCAGTAATATGCTGGTGGATGGCATCCCAGAGGGCAATGCGCACTTCCAGTGCCTGCTTGACTGCTTCTGTCGCTTCCTGCCATTTTGCCTCATCAGTGCCGCAAAGTTCGATGGTCATCTGATGTGCCAGTGCTGCATGGTGTCCACCATCCACTTCAATATGCCTTTCAATATAATATTGAAAGATGTCCACTTTATCGGGGAATTGTATTTTCAATTCTTTGATCAGGCTGATGAACATGTCTGGAATCAGGTCTTCGCGGCCAAAAGTAAATACCGCTGCCATGATGTGGGGCTTTGCGGATGCAATCGTATCGAAAGTGAAAGACATGAATTTTTTTGCAGCACCAGGAATGTCTATACTGTCCAGGGCATAGGCAATGGAAGTTCCTGTGTTCAATGCCCGGATCAATCCAAGGATGGGTTCCGTGTTGGCTTCAGCCTGCTCCATGGCTTTGATGTACAATTCAAAATGACTGGTCCGCACGCCATTTTCATCAACATCGCTTTCCTCTCCCGCAACGATTTCATTGATCAAGAAACGGGTGGCAGGATTGCCAACTGGAACCCAGGGAAGTGACACACAGGTAAGATTGATCTGAAGTGCTTTCAACAACGACATGAAATCCCAAACCGCATAGACATGGTTCTCCATGAAGCACCTTAAGCCGTCCAGGTCCTGGATACTGGCATAAACAGGGTGATCGACCAGTTTTTGCCTGGTTATGGAGATTGATGATTCCAGTTGTTGCAAATGTATATTTTCCATGCTGTCTTGGTTTTGAGGTGCGAATGTAGAACACCAAGCAAGAAGGAAAGTTTAGTGTGGAAGATCTTTTATAAAATTTTACAATTTGATTACTCAATTCCTGATCGGCCTTCCCGCGGTGAGTACTGACTGGATCCTTTCAAGGGTTTTTCTTTCCCCACAAAGACTGAGAAAGGCCTCCCGCTCGAGGTCCAGCAGGTATTGCTCTGTGACGAGGGCTGGTGCACTCAGGTCACCACCACACATCACATAAGCCAGTTTGCGGGCGACAAGGGCATCGTGTGCGGTCGCATAGCCAGCCTGCTCCATTCCATGGACTCCGGCAAGCAAGGCACCAAGGCCACTTCGGCCCAACACCTTGATATCATTGCGTTGCAGTGGCATCACGTAGCCGGCCTCATACAATTCAATCACACTGTTCTTGGCTTTGCTGATCCTCCGGCCCTGGTTCATCACCACCTCATCCAGTCCTCTCCTAAGAATACCCAGAGAATAAGCTTCGGCAGCGGATGTGGAGACTTTTGCAGTCGCAATGGTGGTAAAACGATTTTTCAAGGTGATGGTCTCGGGCTCATCCGCATGCATTTCATCTGCGGCCCTCAACACAAATTCCTTGGTACCACCACCGCCAGGAATCAAGCCAATGCCTAACTCCACAAGGCCAATATAGGTTTCTGCTGCCGCACAGATTTTGTCGGCATGCAAACTGAGTTCGCAGGCACCTCCCAGGGAAAGTGCGTGGGGTGCAACAACAACGGGGATGGAAGAATATCGTGCACGCATCAAGGTCTGTTGGAACATGCCAATGGCACTGTCCAACTCGTGAAATTTCTGCTCCATGGCAAACATGAAAATCATGCCAACATTTGCACCAGCAGAAAAATTAATGCCTTCATTGGCAATGACCAGGCCCTTGTATTTTTCTTCGGCGATGCCAATGCTTGTCTGGATGCCTTCCAGCACTTCACCACCAATGCTTCCCATTTTGGTATACCATTCCAATCCCAACACATCATCTCCCAAATGATAAGCCCTGCAAGCATCATTTTTCCAAATGGTTTGTCCGGAAAAGTTTTTCATTACAATGAATGCATTTTCCCGATCTGGTGGATACACAGGATGTACAGACTTTGTGAGTGGTGAATAAACATACCGCTTGCCATCTGTTATGGTAAAGAAGCTTGTATGACCGGCTTCCAGCATTTCATCCACCCAGGGTGCAACTGCATGACCAGCCTTTTTCATCTCGTTGAGGGTATGTTCAACACCCAACAGATCCCAGGTCTCAAAGGCACCGATTTCCCATCCAAACCCTGCCTTCAAGGCATCATCGATGCTGTGGAGGGAACTTGAAATTTCGGGAACCCTGTTGGACACATAAGCAAAAAGATCGTAATGAAAACTCCTGTAAAAATCCCCGGCACGATCAGGAAAAGAACAAAGGGTCTTGATCCTTGTGGCAAGATCCTCTATGGGCTTGGCCACATCAAGGGCAGCGAATTTTGTCTTTTTCCTGGGGCCATATTCCATTGTTTTCAGGTCGAGGGTGAGGATTTCCTTTTCACCTGAAGCTGTCTTTGTTTTCTTGAAAAAGCCCTGGCGGGTCTTGTCGCCCAGCCATTGGTTGTCCATCATTGTCTGCAGCCAGGATGGAATCCTAAACTGCTCTCTTGATTCGTCATTCCGACAGTGTTCAAACAATCCTTTCGCCACATGAACCAAAGTATCGATTCCCACCACATCTGCTGTCCGGAAGGTAGCAGACTTGGGGCGACCCAATACAGGCCCGGTGAGTGTGTCCACTTCATCAATCGACAATTCCATTTTCTCCATGGCAGCAAACATGGACATGATACTGTAAGTCCCAATCCTGTTGGCAATGAAGCCTGGCCTGTCTTTGCAAAGCACAGTGGTCTTTCCAAGAAACAGGTCTCCGTATTGCATGAAAAAATCAATCACCCAGGGAGCCGTATGGACGGTTGGTATGATTTCCAACAACCGTAAGTAACGGGGTGGATTGAAAAAATGTGTTCCACAAAAATGTTGTTGAAAATCTTCCGATCTTCCCTCTGCCATCATGTGGATGGGAATGCCTGAAGTATTGGAACTGATCAAGGTTCCGGGTTTTCTGAACTGCTCTATTTTTTCAAACAGCTGTTGTTTGATATGCAATTTTTCAACCACGGCTTCAATGATCCAATCACAGTCTTTGATCTTTGGGAGATCATCCTCAAAATTTCCAGTGCTGATTTTTTTGATGGCTTCGCTGGTGTAGACCGGAGAGGGATTCGATTTGATCGCAGTCTGTAGGGCAGTATTGACCAATTTGTTGCGCTCAGTTTTCGTTGCGCATTCATTGGCATCCGGAGAGACAATATCCAAGAGCAAAACAGGTATACCAATGCCTGCAAAATGGCAGGCAATCCTTGACCCCATGATACCACTTCCAAGTACAGCTACTTTCTTTATTTGAGTATTCATAAATGTCTGAACAAGGGATTGATCCTTCAGTTTTTTAAAGGGTTGATGTCATCATGAAACGGTGGCACCGGGTGCAATGGCATTTTCCGGCTGGACGAAATGAAGTTTACCTTCCTTGTCCTCTGCCATCAGGATCATGCCATTGCTGTCTATGCCACGCATCTTGCGTGGCGCAAGGTTGGCGACCACGACCACCTGTTTTCCGATTACCTCCTCGGGTTGAAAATGCATGGCAATGCCGGAGAGAATTGTTCGTTTCTCAAAGCCAAGGTCTACCTCAAGTTGCAGCAACTTGTCAGCCTTTGGCACTTTCTGTGCCGAGGTGATGATCCCTGACCGAAGATCGATCTTGGCAAAATCATCATATACAATTTCACCCTTGAGTGCTTGTGGGGCTTTCTCTTCAACAGGATTGTTCTCTGCTGATTTTCCTTCAGCCATTATCAAACCAGCCTTTAATTTTTCCATTTGTTGGGCAACTTCTTCGTCCTCTATTTTCCTGAACAACAACTGTGGCTCACGCAAACTGTATCCGACACTGAGCAACTTCATGCTACCGGCGTTTTCCCAATCCAGCATCTTATCAACCACCTTCATCATGCCACAGATTTTTTTGGCAGTGGAAGGAAGAAACGGATTGATCAATACAGCAAGGTTGGCAGCAAGCTGCAAACAGTGGTGCATGCAATTGTCAATTTTTTGTTGGTTGCCAGGGTTCTCTGCAAGCGACTTGGCCAGGATCCAGGGCTCCTTCTCCTGCATGTATTTGTTCCCTTTTCGTGCAAGGTCTATCACATCAAATAATCCTTCCCTGAACTTGTAATGTTCAAGAGAAGCCTCCACCTTGCTCTTCATTTCTGCAATATCACGCACCAACTGATGGTCTTTTTCATCTGCCAATTCTTCAACAAAGCGAGGCACTTTTCCACCGCAGAGTTTGTGCATCAACACAAATGCACGGTTGATATAATTTCCAAAAATGGAAACCAATTCACTGTTCACCGCATCCTGAAATCCCTTCCAGGTGAACTCACTGTCCTTGCTCTCCGGGGCTATTTGTGTGAGATAATACCTGAGCATATCAACACACTGATCACCTCCATTTTCTTTCTTCACAAAATCATTGATGAAATCGCGCATCTCGAGTTTCCAGTTCCTGCTGGTGCTCATCTTATCGCCTTCAAGGTTCAGGAATTCATTGGCAGGAACATTGGTAGGCAAGACATTGCCATGCAATTTGAGCATGACTGGGAAGATGATGCAATGGAAAACAATATTGTCCTTTCCAATGAAGTGAACCAGTTGCGTATCATTGTCATACCAATAAGGCTTCCAATCCTTGTCGTTGTCAAGGGCCCATTGTTTTGTGGCTGAGATATATCCGATGGGGGCATCAAACCAAACATACAATACTTTTCCTGCTGCATCTTCCAAGGGCACCTGAACGCCCCAGTTCAAATCGCGGGTCACGGCCCTGGACTGCAAACCGCCATCAATCCAGCTCTTGCACTGCCCAACCACTGAAGGTCTCCAGTCATCCTTGTGCTGATCCAGGATCCAATCCCTTAAAAATTGCTCGTGCTTCGCCAGGGGCAGGTACCAGTGGCTTGTTTTTTTCTTGATGGGTTTGTTGCCGCTGATGGTGCTTACTGGATCAATGAGTTCATCTGGGCTCAATGCTGTTCCACAAGATTCACACTGGTCGCCAAAAGCCCTGTTGCTTTTGCAATGCGGACAGGTTCCTTTGATGAAACGATCCGCCAAAAAAGTATCTGAGGCTTCATCATAATACTGCTCCGTTTCTTTGGTCTCTAATTCTCCCCTCTCATGCAGATAACTGAAAAACTCCCTGGATGTTTCATGGTGCAGCGGATCGGAAGTGCGGTGGTATACATCAAAGCTGATCTGGAGGTCTGCAAAGTCTTCCTTCATCGCCTGGTGGTACTTGTCGATGATGGCCTGTGGTGTAGTCCCTTCTTTCATGGCCTGGATCGGAATCGCCGTACCATGCTCATCACTTCCGCAAACAAAAACCACATCCCTTTTCTGGGCACGGAGGTAGCGGGCATAAATGTCTGCAGGAATATAGGCTCCAGCAAGGTGACCAATATGTTTCAGGCCATTTGCGTAAGGAAGTGCAGAAGTAATCAGGTATCGTTTGGGAAGATGGTTCATTGGGATTGTTTCGTGTCTGCAAAAATAGCCAAATGTAATGAAGGATTTGGGGCATTTTTTGGGCATAAGACCTAATTTTAGGCCATGAAGATTCCTCCATACCTCCAACCGGGCGATACCATTGCGATTGTTTGCCCAGCGGGCTTTATGCCTGCAGAAAGAGCCAAGGCCTGCATACAGACCCTGAAAAAATGGGGATACAAGGTAGTGAAGGGAAAGACGCTCGGTGGCAAATCAAAAAATTATTTCTCTGGAACGGATGAGGAACGACTGCAGGATCTCCAGCAATTCATCGATGACCCTAACGTTAACGCAATCCTCTGCGGAAGGGGTGGATACGGCACCACACGGATCCTGGATGGCATCGATTGGAAAGCCTTCAAAAAAAATCCGAAGTGGATCATCGGATTCAGCGACATCACCGTGCTGCATGGATACATGCATGAGCAACTGGGCATTGCCAGCATTCATGGGCCCATGGCTGGCGCTTTCAACGATGGGGAAAACCGGTTTACGTTTTCATTGAAAGATACCTTGGAAGGAAAGCCGGTTCAATACAATTCAGCAGCGCATCCTTTCAACAGAACCGGCAAGATCAAGGCCCCTGTGATTGGCGGAAACCTTTGCCTGATGGCCCATTCCATCGGGAGCAATGCCGAATACAATACGGATGGAAAGATCCTGTTCATAGAGGATGTCGGGGAACAACTCTACAACATTGACAGGATGATGTTGCAGTTGAAACGCGCAGGTAAACTGAAAAAGCTCAAGGGCCTGATTGTTGGCGGTTTTTCTGACAACAAGGATACGGAAAGGACGTTTGGAAAAACCGCTTATGAGATCATCGCCGAAGCGGTGGAAGAATACAAGTATCCCACCTGTTTTGGTTTTCCCATCAGCCATGAAAGGGAAAATGTGGCCATTGCTATCGGTCAAACCTATGCATTAGAAATCAATGATGATGCTGTAAGCCTCTTCAGGATATGACCCTATCCAATGAGGTGTTTTATCGCTGAATGGATATTGGTATAAATAAAATTGAATCCGGTGCGTTGCAATTTACCCGAATCAACCGTTGTGCTTTTGAGCACTTCTACACTCATCTCTCCCATGATCAATTTCAGGAGAAAAGCAGGCACCTTGAAGGGAATGAAAAAATGTCCATTCATGGCATTGGCAATCAGCAGTGTCAACTCGCGGTTGGTGGCGGGTTGTGGCGCGACAAGGTTGTATACGCCAGTCATTTCGGGAGTTTCAATGGCATGAATGAATGCCCTGCACAAATCATCAATGTGAATCCAACTGGTCACCTGATCACCAGATCCCAATACTGCAGCAACACCAAACCTTGCTGGCTTTTTGAATTCCGCCAATGCACCACCCTCATTGCTCAAGGCAATTCCAAGCCTCAACTTAACCAGTCTTTTATCCAGTGACTGTACCTTGTCTATGCTCTCTTCCCAAGCCTTGCAGGTTTGACCAAGAAAATCATTGGAAGATGGGTCTTCTTCTGTGAATATTTTTCCCTGGTCAGGACCGTACCAGCCAATGGCAGAAGCGCTGATCACAGACTTGACTTTATTGGGTTGAGAAGAAAGGCAGCTGAACAACAACTCACTTGATCGGGTCCGGCTCAGCCTGATTTCTTCCTTTCGCTTTTTAGTCCATCTTTTCTTGGCCACACCCTCTCCTGCCAGATGCACAATATGGTCAGCTTTTGCAATCGCCTGCGGATCAATCATTTTTTTATCGGTATCCCACTTGGCATAAAAAATGTTACCGCTTGGCCTGAAACTGTTTTGAGAAGAACTGGTCTTGTACACAGAAGCCGTCTCCACAGGGTTCCTGGAAAGGATGATCACATCATATCCCTGGTTGAGGAGGTGCCTGCTCAGTGCAGTACCGATCATTCCTGTTCCTCCTGTAATCAAAACTGTTGGCATGGCGGTGATTTTTTGCAAAATTACGATGAATCAAAAGAAATGTATGGATCAAAAAATAAAAAAGCCCCAGATGGATATCCGGGGCCTAAGGTAAACGAAGGTTTCTCATCAATCTGGTTTCTTTCCTTCAAGGAAAGTATTGATCGTGCTGATCTGTGTGATGTTGTTTTCATCAGTACCTACCGCATAACTGCTGTAAAATTTCTCAACAGAAGCCAGGGTGGTATTGTGTACCTGGAGATTTTGCCTGACGTAGGCTGGAATGTTCTCATACTCATTGTTGGGATCAGCAGCACTGAAATTAAAAGACAGGTTTCTCAACTTGTGCAACCTTTCCGCTGCCCTGGCTTTCTGCACCTCTGCCTCATCCAATGCAGCAATCTCCTGAACAAAAGGACTGCTCAACTTCGGCTCTTCCACAACTAGCGCTTTTGGCAAGGATTCCTCATGATAGATCATTTCAAATGGCTCCTCTACCTCTTTCAACTCTTGGATGGGTTGCTCAAGGGGTTGGGCTGGTAAAGTTGAATGGATTTCCATTGGCTCCTCAGGTGAATGAGCTGCTTCAATATCCAGTTTTTCAACAAGCTCGATGGCTGAGGACAGGACTTCCGGCAGTTCAGGTTCAGATACTTGAGGAGTAGATTGGCTTTCTGCAGTTGCCTCATTTGCATAAATATTGGCTGGTCTCTTCAAAAAAGAAACCGATGTATCGATGGCAGCAGGTGCAACAACAGCAGGTTTGATTTCCTCTTGCTTTTGCTCTTCAAAAATGTCCATTTCAGGAGAAACTACTGTTTCAGCCATGACTGGCAATTCCTTGATGGTAAGATCCAACTCAAACACAATGGGCCCCTGCTCTTCAACAAAAACTGGCTCTTCAACTTGAGCAACTGGCTCCTGTGATACAATGGTTTCTTCAACTGGTGCTGTTGATTCAATTACCAGTGTTGGGATGTATTCTGACTGAAGCTGAATATTTTCCGCAACAGGTTCATCTTGCTGCAGCTCCTGCACGATTACTGGCTCCTCAATTTCTACCAATTCCGTTTTGACTTCGGCCAATTCCTGAACGGGGACAATGTTGACCATTTCCGCTTTGGGCTGTGGGGTGACATCCAAAGTAAACATGATTTTTTCATCCTTCGGCTCTTGCTTTGTTTCAGGTTTTTCTTGACCAAATGGTGACTTCTGTTCAAATCCTGTGGCAATGATGGTGATGCTGATTTCCTCACCCAATGATTCATCATAGCCAAGACCCAGAATCACATCAGCATCAGGACCCGCTTGAGTAAGCAGATACTCTTGAATGGTTTCCACTTCATCCATGGTAAATTCATTGACCCCCATACGAGAATTGATGTTGATCAATACCCATTTGGCACCCTTGATATCGCTATCATTGAGCAAAGGTGAATTCAATGCTTGTTGGATGGCCACCTGCGCCCTGTCTTCCCCTTGTGCACGGGCGCTTCCCAAAATGGCCACACCGCCATTTCTCATGACCGTACAAACGTCTGCAAAATCTACATTGATCTGGCCAGTTGTATTGATTACATCGGTGATGCACTTTGCAGCAGTTGCCAACACATTATCTGCTGTAGACAATGCAGCACTCATGGTCAGGTTTCCGAACTGATGCCTTAATTTATCATTGCTGATGACCAACAAGGTATCAACCTGAGACTTCATTTGCTGTATCCCGCT
>CAITQQ010000191.1 GCA_903894575.1 uncultured bacterium | reverse complement strand
TAAAGTTCATCTACCAATTGCACCTGCTTCTTGAAGGTGAAATCATGCCTGACAATGTATACAGAAGCATCGGAATACTTGCCCAATTCAATGGCATCGCTCACAAGCCCTACCGGTGCAGTATCAATCACCACCACATCAAACCTTTCTTTGACTTCCTTAAAAAGTTCTTCCAATTTGGGATCAAGGATCAATTCTGCAGGATTCGGTGGGATGGGTCCACAACCAATGACAAAAAGATTCTCCATGTGGTCCACCGGCATGATGATGTCATCAATGCTGGCTTTACCCATGAGGTAATTGGTGATCCCTTTTACGTTCTTCCTGTCGATACCCAATCCTTTCAGGATCTTGGGTTTCCGTATGTCAAATTCAAGAATCACCGTTTTCTTCCCAGAGATGGCCATCACCCCGGCCATATTGGTGGAAATGAATGATTTTCCTTCCCCACTCATGCTGGAGGTAACCAGTATGGTTGATTTGTTCTGCCGGGGCAATACATACTGCAGGTTGGCACGGATGATGCGGAACTGCTCAGCGATGAATTTCCTGTCTGCTCCGGTGATGATCAGTGAATCATTTTCATCTGAGTGACCCACCTCACCAAGGAGTGGCGCGGTGGTGTACTTGTCAATGTCTGCTTTGGTTGTAACCTTGTCATTCAGCACCTCCCTCAATACGGCAATGCCAATGGGTATGGCCAGGCCTATGAAAAGTGCCGTCATGTAAAAAGACCTGGGGTTGGGGCTGACCGGCCATCCGCCCGAATAACCGGGCTCCAATACCTGGATATTGGAGAGCGTTGAAGCTGAACTAATGGATATCTGAATCTTTCGTTGTACCAAGGAGGAGTAGAGTTCCTGGATGACCTGTTGCTGGCGGCTGATGTCGAGCAACTGGCGTTGCTTGCGGGGCATGCTGCGCAACTCTGCATTGGCCTCAAGTTCCACCGCCTGAAACCCTTTGAGGGCCTCATTGAGTGTTTCCTTGAACTGGGTAAGGCTCATCACAATTTCATTGCGCACCTTTCCCATGGACAACTCCATGTCTTTGATGATGGGATTGTCTTTGGGTATGGTCTGCAGGGAAATTTCCCTTTGCAATTGGAGTTTGTTGTATTCTGCAATCACAGAACCCACAGCCCCTTCATTGACCAGGCTGACCATGGGAATGCTGCGATAATTGTTTTTGGGGTCCTTGATAAAGTTGATCATATAATCAATAAACCTGATCTTGATGGATTGTTCCATGATCTGCTTGTCAGAGCCTTTTGCTTCGGAAAAGGAGCTGGTGGCCTGGGCTTCCGGGGCAATCACCTTATTGTCTTCCCTGAACTGCTGGAGGTTGCCTTCTACATTGCTCAAATCTCCTTTTACCTCCGCCAACTGTTTGTCAATAAAACTCAATGCACTGACAGCACCCTCACGCTTGTCCAGCAAACTATAATCCTGGTAAGCTTTCAAAAAACCGTTCACCACGTCCTGCGCTACGAGGTGATTTTCAGAGTAATAGGCAAAGTTCAACACGTTACCGCCCTTGGTTGCGACACCCACATTGATGCTGCCCGCCAAAGACCTGGCCAGTGGCTCTTCTGGAGTCCAGTTGCAGATGAATTCGGTATTCGCTCCGATCTCTGCAAATTTTTTCTCCAATACAAAAGAACCTGCAGGCAGCTGGAACAAGGCTCCAAAACGAATGGGCGATGGATTGTCATTGACAACAAAACTCTCTTTACTCATTACCTTGATCACCAATGACAGACCGTTGGATGAATCGGCAATGCTCAAAATATTCAGCTGTATGGGGCTTGCACTGTGATGCGCAAGTGTATTCCTCATGCTGCCCTTGTAATAATAACTTTGTTGCAAGGCTGCATTGCGCACCACCATGCGAGCCATGGCGGTAGACTTTACCAACTCCATTTGGTCGTCCATGGAACGTGAGTTCACAGAGGTGGCTACTACATCGCCAATCAACTGATTCCCTCCAGAACCTGAATTCAACCCGGAAGGCCTGTCTTGCTTGATCAATACCTTACCAGATGCCGAGTAAACAGGATTGATATAACGCAGCCTTGTATAAGCAATCGCCAATGCAATGCTTACTGTTACAACAATCCATGGAATCAGGTGAATGTATTTGAGCAGGAATTCCCTGGTGCTGAAATCATTCTTGTTGCCGCGTTGGCCTATCTGGAATGAATCATCGTTGTTGTTGTAATTCGACATTGCTTAGATTGGTTTATGTGGCCGGATCAACGAAATAGGTTGATCAGAAATGCTACTCCAGACATCAGGCTCAGGCCAAGAGTAATGTTCTGCACCCATGCTTGGTTCTGGGTATTTATTTTTCCTTTGCGCATGTCCACAAACACGATATCATTCTGCTGAAGGTAATAGTAGGGTGAATTGAACACATCGGGCTTGGTGACATCAATGCGGGCAAAAACCCTTTTACCATCTTTTTCCCTGATGATGAGTACGTTTTCGCGTTTACCGAAAAAAGTCATGTCACCCGCAAGGGTCAATGCCTCAAAAATATTGGTATTCTCCCTGACCAGCGGATACACGCCCGGCGATCCTACATCACCAAAAACCGTGATCTTGAGGTTGAGGAAACGGATTACATAATAGGGATTGATCAGGAGTTTGTCTTTGAGTTTGCTGTCGAGCAGGCTTTTCATGCCATCCCTGGTGAGGCCTTCTACATTCAGTTTCCCAATTTGCGGAAAAAAAATATTACCCTCCTGGTCTACTTCGTAGACATTGCCTGCTGCTGAAACATTGCCTGCACCTTGTGCTGAGGCACTCATGCCTGCACCCGCAGATGTTGGGATCGACCCGGAATTGAACAATGCGCTGGCCGCAGCATTGTCGCTGAATACAGCAATGCTGATCTGGTCGCCTTTCTGGATACGTTGTTCTGGCACCTTGAACTGGCTGTACTTTGTGGAATCAATATCCCCCTGCAGGTATTGCAACTGCTTGTAAGTCGTACAAGAGCTCAGGTAGGCAAGGAGAAGAGTAGGCATAAGAAGCCTAGACAGAAACTTTCTAGTCATTGTAAATTTAATTGTGCAAATGTTTTGTGCGCAGGGGCAAAAGTTTTGTGCGCAGGGTTGCTATTTTAGCCTTCGGTTTGTTGTCTTTTGAATGACAATATTTGACACCTATATTTTGCTCACCGTCTTCTTGTCAAACTTCGCGGTGAGAATAAATCCGAGACTATCGATACGTACCTCGACGGTATTGTTGCCCAATACACGCGTTACCCTG
>CAITQQ010000190.1 GCA_903894575.1 uncultured bacterium | reverse complement strand
TCTGTCTGCTTGGTATTGTAGGGCCCTTTTTCCTGGTAGCGCCATCCGTTTTCAAGATCGAATTCAAGAAATTTCTTGTCATCGCTCACACTCATTTTCCCTTTCTCTGCAATGATGATATTGTCCTGAAGGGAATATTGGTTTTCATATATCACGATTTTGCTGATGCTGTTGCCATCGTTTTCTTTTTTGCCTACTTTGATGGCAAAGCCAGGGATCTTATCATAAAAAATACCCTCTTGAATATCAAAGGCAGGTTTGGCTACCCTGATGTCATAAAGCATGGTGGTGAACTTCAGGTTGGCAACTGGCATGACATAATTGGAAATCAGGAAGGCCAGCACACTGATGACAACCGAGATGGCCAGTAAGGGGCGCATGAACCTGAGCAGGGGGATCCCCGCCGATTTAATGGCAACGAGTTCGAAGCTTTCGCCCAGGTTACCAAAAGTCATGATGGAAGAAATCAGGATGGCCAGCGGGAGTGCTAGCGGGATGGCTGTGACAGTGACATAAGAAGTCAATTCAAGGATGCTGGTCAGGTCCAGGCCTTTTCCTACCAGGTCGTCAATGTATTTCCAAAAAAACTGCATCACCAACACGAAGAGTGTGATGAAGAAGGTCGCGATGAATGGACCGATGAATGCTTTTAAAACGAGTTTATCAAGCTTCTTGAACATCTTTAATTACCCAGCCGGTGGAACAGATCATGTACTTGTACACCCCAAAGCCTGGACTGGTCGGCAATTTCCTTTTTCTCTGCAAAATCTTTGATGACCAGGATGGTCTGGCTGCTTACTTCTGATTTTTCGATTGAAAATTCGAAATATTCATTTTGAGGGGCATGCAGCCAATGGAAACGGATGAATTTATTTTCCTCTGCCTCCAGTACTTCCGCTTTTTCAACAGAACCATTCCATGAAAAGCTGAATACGGTATCCCTTTCATCTACCTTGTCGGCAAACCATTCCTGCAATCCGGCAGGGGTTGAAAGGAATTCATACAAGATGCTGGGTGAACATCTTACGGGGTACTCTATGGAAAATAACTGTTTGCTCATGTTGTTTTGTATTGGTCTCTAATCACGATTTATCTGCCTGCACCCTGCAATGATAGAAAAATATCGGAATTGAAAAAATATAATTTGATGTTTCTTTCCAACTTTTTACCCGTGATTTTCCCCATTTCAAAATGGTGTTTTTACGGGGTTGAATATCAATGTTTTATCTCAAGATTTCAACTTTCAGCTGGGTTGACTGCTTCATTTAACAATATTTTCGCAATAATCGCGTTTAGTTAGGGTTAAGAACCGTCCTTAAGAAAATTTATTTAAAATCCATCCCATGAGCATGCGCCAACTGCGTATAGGTCAATCCATTACCTTGCGCGAATCTCCAAGTCTTGAAAAATACCTTCAAGACATCAGCAAAGTTCCCATGATCAGTGCAGAAGAGGAAGTCATTTTGGCAGATTTGATCAGAAAAGGAGACCAATCAGCATTAGAAAAACTTACAAAAGCCAACCTGCGGTTCGTCGTTTCGGTGGCCAAACAATACCAACACCAGGGTTTATCGCTTTCAGACCTTATCAATGAGGGAAACCTCGGTTTGATCCGTGCTGCAAAAAGATTTGACGAGACCAAGGGTTTCAGGTTCATTTCTTACGCAGTATGGTGGATCCGCCAAAGCATCCTGCAGGCATTGGCAGATCAGTCGCGCATTGTCAGGGTTCCCTTGAACAGAGTGGGTGTTCGCAACAAGATTGCCAGGGCTGCCCAGCACCTCGAACAGGATTTCGAAAGAGAGCCCACGGCTGAGGAAATATCAGAATACCTCGAGATGGATCTTGAAGAGGTGTCATCAACCATTAACCTTGCCAACAGGCATGTCAGTATTGATTCGCCGGTAGGAGAGGATGGGGAAGGTACCATGATCGATGTGATGGAAAACAAGGAAGCAGATGCTGCGGACCACGAAATCCAGCACGAATCCATGCATTATGAGATTGAATTGGCCCTCCGCAGTTTACCGGAAAAACAACAGAAAGTGATCAGATGCCTCTACGGCATTGGGATGGACAGGCCCATGGGGATGGAAGATATAGGGGTAGAATGCAACCTCACCCGTGAAAGGGTAAGGCAGATCAGGGATAAGGCCTTGGATGCACTTCGGTTTACCGCGAATACCATGCGGTTGAGAACCTTCCTTTAGTTTCGGTTTGATAGCACAATGCGTTAAATGCAGAATCATTAACTTTGCAAGAATGAACATCCTAGGGTGTTCATTTTTCATTAAAGCCGGAAGAACATGTTTGAAAATTTAAGTGAAAAGATAGCCTCAGCCTTTAAGCAAATCAAGGGTGAAGGAAGGATCTCAGACCTCAATGTAGCCAATACGGTCAAGGACATCCGCAAGGCATTGTTGGACGCAGACGTCAACTTCAAAATTGCCAAGGAGTTCACTGATAATGTGAAGGAGAAGGCCATGGGGCAGAAAGTATTGACTGCCGTAAGTCCTGGTCAGCTCATGATCAAGATCGTGCAGGATGAACTGACGGAGTTGATGGGCGGTATGGCCAGTGAGTTCAACACGACTGGAAATCCGGCCATTATCCTCATTGCAGGCTTACAAGGTTCCGGTAAAACCACCTTCAGTGGAAAACTGGCCAATTACCTCAAAACCCAAAAAGGCAAATCACCCTTGTTGGTAGCGGCGGATGTGTACAGGCCAGCGGCCATTGACCAGCTCAAGGTTTTGGGAGGACAGATTGGCGTTGATGTATATGCAGAGCCTGAAAACAAAGATCCAAGGGCTATCGCGGAGAATGCATTGAAGCAAGCCAAGACCACCAATAAGAATGTAATCATCATAGATACGGCAGGTCGTTTGGCGGTGGATGAGGTCATGATGAATGAGGTTGCCGGTCTTAAGGCGGCGCTGCAGCCACAGGAAATACTTTTCGTTGTCGATTCAATGACCGGACAGGATGCAGTGAATACTGCCAAGGCATTCAATGAAAGGCTTGATTTTACAGGTGTTGTACTCACCAAGCTGGATGGCGACACCCGGGGTGGTGCGGCCTTGTCCATCAAATACACTGTTCAAAAGCCCATCAAGTTCATCAGCAGCGGTGAGAAAATGGAGACCCTGGATGTTTTCCATCCAGACCGCATGGCCCAGCGAATCCTCGGTATGGGTGATATTGCTTCATTGGTGGAAAGGGCACAGGCGCAGTTTGATGAGGAACAGGCCAAGAAACTGGAGAAAAAAATAAGGAAGAATCAATTTGATTTTCAGGACTTCCTGGATCAATTGCAGCAGATCAAAAAAATGGGTAACCTCAAAGACCTGATGGGCATGATTCCTGGCATGGGCAAGGCCATGAAAGACATTGATATCAGTGATGATGCCTTCAAGGGAGTGGAATCTATCATCAGCTCCATGACCCCATTTGAAAGGTCCAACCCGGATGTGATTGATCTCAAGCGCAAGCAACGCATTGCCAAAGGTTGTGGAAGAGATATGAATGAAGTCAATCAATTCTTCAAACAGTTTGAGCAAATGAAACAAATGATGAAGGGAATGAACAACATGCCCGCCATGCCCAGGATGGGCGGCAGGCGATAAACACTGAAAGCGTTGACAGCGTTTTATGATGTTTTTCACGTATTTTCCTGACAGTTGTTTTTGGTAGTTCTTGCCTAATGACTATATTTGCACCTCGATTCGAAACAATTTTATTCATCACCCACTAAAAATTTACATTTTTTATGGCTGTCAAAATCAGACTCCAACGTCACGGAAGCAAGAAGCGTCCATTTTACTTCATCGTAGTAGCAGATGCACGCGCACCTCGCGATGGTAAATTCATCCAGAAGATCGGTACTTACAATCCGCTCACTCATCCCGCAACTGTATTGGTAGACCGTCAGAAGTCACTTGAGTGGCTGAACAATGGTGCACAACCAACAGACACCGTTCGCAAGATCCTTTCAACCAAAGGTGTTTTGTTCCTGAAGCATTTGCTTCGTGGAGTTGACCTTGGTTTGTTTGATCATGCAACAGCGATGACCAAGTTTGAAGCTTGGCACCAAGAGCAGGAGTCAAAAACAAGGGCTCGTCAAGAAGCTGCTGCCCGCGAACGCCGTCAAAGGAATCGCCCAGCTGCTGCACCAAGCCGTCCAATTCCTGTTCAAGTTGCACAGCCTGAACAAACTGAACAACAAGACGCTCCTTCAGCTGAGTAAGCAAAAAAAATAAAATCAAAAGCCTCGTTCCAAACGGGGCTTTTTTATGCCATGGAAAATTATCTAAGCATTGGAAAACTGGCTGCCACTTTTGGGGTGAAGGGAGAGGTAGTATTGGAACACCACCTTGGTGAGGATGCCAGCCTTGAAGGGGTGGTTGCCATTTTTATTGAAGAATTCACTGGTAAGTTTATTCCCTATTTCATAGCCGGCAGCAAAACAAAATCCGGTACAGAGATGATCCTCAGCCTGGAAGGAATCGAAAGCCCAGAGAGTGCCAAACGTTTCCTCCGTAAAAAAATATGGCTCAAGGAAGAGGACGTTAAAAAAACAGCCTCAGCCACTGCCCCTATCTCCATGTTGGGGTTCATGGTATATGACAACAAGAAACCCTTGTCTACAGTGTTGGAAGTGATTGAGCAACCTGTTCAGATCCTGCTTCGCATTGAGTTGCAAGGCAAAGAAGTACTGGTTCCACTCAATGAAAGCACGCTCAACAAGATAGACCACAAGCAGGGGAAAATTTACGTGACCCTGCCGGATGGATTATTGGATATTTATCTACTTTGAGTTGATATTTCACGCTTAATATGGCTGGTCAGCAACCTTATATTGCCCATTTCGACCTGGACGCCTTTTTCGTTTCCGTAGAGAGAATCCTTGACCCTTCATTGGTTGGTAAAGCGTTGATTCTTGGAGGCTCCCGGGAACGGGGGGTAGTAAGCACCTGCAGTTATGAAGCCAGGAAATATGGTGTTCATTCTGCCATGCCCATGGCAAGGGCAGTTGCCCTTTGCCCGCATGCCATTGTGATGCAAGGTACAAGAGGGCAGTACAGCAAATTTTCACAATGGGTTACTGATATCATTGCTGCCAAATCACCCCTTTATGAGAAAGCGTCTATCGATGAGTTTTACATTGACCTGACCGGCATGGACAAGTTCTTTGATCCGCTTCAATGGGCCATCGACCTGCGCAATGAAATCATTGAAACCACCGGTTTGCCCATCTCCTTCGGATTGGCATCCAACAAGATGGTTGCAAAAATGGCGACCAATGCAGCCAAGCCCAATGGCTTTTTGCAAGTGTTGCCGGGAAAGGAAAAGGAGTTTCTTGCTCCTCTAAAGGTTGGTGAAATCCCAGGTGTGGGGGAACATACCCTGAAAACCATGCATTCCCTGGGAATCATGACCATCAGTGATTTGTCTGCATATCCCCAGCACCTTTTAGAACATAATTTTGGCAAATACGGGGAGGTCTTGCAGCAAAAAGCAGCGGGAAATTATGCTGGAGCAGTGCACCATTTTCATGAAGCAAAATCAATTTCAACAGAACATACATTTTCAGAAAATACTTCGGATCTGGATTTTTTGCAAGCCGAACTCATGCGGATGACTGAAAAACTGGGGCATGAGCTCAGAGAAGATGGAAAGATGACCAAATGTGTTGCGGTAAAAATAAGGTATCCTGACTTTGAGACCCATACCAAGCAAATGGCCATTGCGCCAACCTCCTATGATGATGAGCTGATCAAGGTAGTCAAAGATCTTTTTGGGGATCTCTACAAAAAAAAGCATTCGGTCAGGTTGGTGGGCGTGAGGTTCAGTGAGTTGACGGCCAGTAGTCTTCAGACTGATCTCTTCGATAACAGGGTCCGAAAAGCCAATCTGTATACAGCCATTGATGCAGTTAAATTGCGGTTTGGGAAAAAATCAGTGGGCAGGGGCAAGATGAAATAAAAGTCTACTTATTTTGTAGGATAATAGTTTGTTTCTATCTTTGCTGTATTAAATTTAATCAGCATGTCAATACATTTAGGCGATACAGCACCCAATTTCACAGCAAACACAACAGAAGGAACCATTGACTTTCATGCTTATCTTGGAGAAAGCTGGGGGGTATTGTTTTCGCATCCTGCAGATTTTACACCTGTTTGTACTACTGAATTAGGCCGTACGGCGTTGCTGAAAGAAGAATTTGCCAAGAGGAATGTCAAGGTCCTCGCTGTCAGCGTCGATCCCCTGGACAAACATATCCAATGGGTGAAGGATATCAATGAAACACAGCATTGTACTGTGGATTTTCCCATCATTGCAGATGAAGACCGTAAAGTGGCTACGCTTTATGACATGATCCACCCGAATGCATCGGCTACATTTACGGTTCGATCCCTTTTCATCATCGGAACTGACAAAAAGATCAAGCTTTTCATCACTTATCCAGCTTCAACCGGAAGAAATTTTGTGGAAGTGCTAAGGGTCATAGATTCACTCCAACTTACTGCAAATCATAGTGTTGCCACTCCTGCAGATTGGAAAGAAGGGGAGAACGTCATTGTTGTTCCTGCCATCTCAACAGAGGATGCCATACTGAAGTTCCCCAAGGGTGTTGATGTCATAAAGCCATACCTCCGTTACACGCCGCAGCCTGAATAAGGAGGGGCTATCGGGGACGGAATTTTAATTCTCTCCCTATAATCTGCCAAACCCCTCAAGGAATCATTACCTTTGCAGCATGTCTAAGCAGAACATCCGCAGCTTCAGCAAGGAAGAAATCGGAGAATACCTCGAGTCAATTGGTGAAAAGAAATTTCGTTTGCAGCAAATATGGGAATGGTTATGGCAGAAACATGCCTTTGATTTCCAGTCCATGTCCAACCTCTCTAAGGAATTGAGGGCCAATCTCGAAGAAAAATTTACCCTTCCCTCCCTTTCTATCGATACAAAGCAAGTGAGTGAGGATGGAACAGTGAAATCCCGCTTCAAGACCCATGATGGCTTCAAGGTAGAAGGCGTTTTGATTCCTACTGCTGAAAGGCTTACCGCCTGCGTCTCCTCACAGATTGGTTGCAGTCTGAGTTGCAAGTTCTGTGCTACAGGCTTCATGGAAAGAGAGAGGAACCTTTCTTTTGATGAGATTTACGATGAAGTCGTGCTGCTCAACCAGCAGGCGATGAGCATTTACAATAAAAAATTGACCAATATTGTTTTCATGGGCATGGGTGAACCATTGCTCAACTACAAAAATGTGCTGAAGGCCATTGAAAGGATCACCGCACCGGATGGATTGGGAATGGGTTCCAGAAGAATTACCGTTTCTACTGCCGGGGTTTCCAAAATGATCCGTCAATTGGGTGATGATCAGGTCAAGTTCAAGCTCGCTGTTTCATTGCACGCGCCCAACGACAAAAAGCGCAATGAAATCATGCCGATCAATGAAACCAATGAGCTGAAATCATTGATTGATGCATTGAACTATTTCTATAAGCAGACCAAAAGCGAGATTACATTTGAGTATATCCTTTTCGATAATTTCAATGACTCACTGGAAGATGCAGCGGAGTTGATGAAGATTTACCGGCAGGTGCCTGCAGACCTTGTCAACATCATTGAATACAATCCGATTGAATTTGCAAGGTTCAAGAAACCCAGTGAAGAAAAAACCGAAGCCTTCATGCAGTTCCTCGATAAGAACCGGGTGAACGCCAGGTTGCGCAAGAGCAGAGGAAAGGATATTGATGCAGCCTGCGGACAACTGGCTAACAAATAATCGCATTTTTAACCACCATAAACTTCCCTCAACCCTTCCCCCTCAACCCTTCACCCTGTTGTAAAACAGCAAAACAAAAAGCATGAAACGTACAGACAATTTCTCCAAGTTCGCAGCCAGGAAAAGCAATGCAGCCATCAAAGAAGAATTCCGTCAGGAGAAAAAGAAATTCAAAAAAGAAAGGTCAGAAGCCATCGAAAAGAAAAAGTTGGAATTGCGCAAAGCAGCAGCTGCAGACAAGGATGTTTCAAAAAACCGTTCTGAATCCAGTGATCTTCGTCCTGCCATTACCGTAAGAAAGCAAGACAAGACAATGCCCCTCAACAAGTATGTGGCTCATTGCGGGATCTGCTCCAGGAGAGATGCTGTACCCTTGATCAAGGAAGGCAAAATGCGCGTGAATGATGTGGTGATCCTTGAGCCAGGTTTCAAGGTCAATCCCAATGATATTGTCACTTTCGCAGGAAAAAAGATTCTTCCAGAAAAAAACCTGGTCTATATTTTATTGAACAAGCCGAAGGATTATATCACCACCCTTGATGATCCAGAAGGGCGGAAAACCGTGCTTGATCTGCTTCGAGGAGTAACTGCCGAAAGGATATTTCCTGTGGGAAGACTTGACCGCAACACAACAGGTGTTTTGTTGCTGACCAATGATGGAGACCTCACCCAAAAACTATCGCACCCATCTCACGAAGTGAGAAAAATATATGAGGTAAAACTCGACAAGCCCCTGGGCAAACTTGATTTTGAGAGGATCCTCAACGGCCTTGATTTGGAGGATGGATTAGTTAGGGCAGACTCTCTTGCATACACAGATCCGAAAGACAAATCCATTATTGGCATTGAGTTGCACAGTGGCAGGAACCGCATTGTACGACGCATGTTTGAATCGCTGGGATACGATGTTAGGAACCTCGACCGTGTGATGTTTGGCAACCTCACCAAGAAAAATGTAGAACGCGGCAAATGGCGTTATCTGGTGGAAAAAGAAATCAGGTTGCTGAAATTCATGAACAGTTCTTTTATTAAAAAAACGCCAGAAGATCCTGAGGAGAAAACCCTTGTGAAACGTGGTCAGGCTGCAACTGAAAAGACCGAGAGAAAAGAAAAGCGGGATCTAGATACACCTTCACAGCCCGAGAAAAAACAAAAGCGGGTGGAGATCAAAAAGCCAGCTGCCTCAAGAAAGCAGACTGATGGAAGACATAAGCCAACTGTTCAAAAAGGTGGCGTGAAAAGGGTCATGCGCTCCAGGACAAAAAAATAATTGTACCCGATGCAGACCGCACCTGAAATTATTTACAAAGATGCCGACCTGATTGCCATCAACAAGCCATCGGGTTGGTTGTCTATTCCGGACAGGCATGATGCTGAATTGTATTCTGTGAAATCCTGGTTCGAGGCCAAGGGAGAAAAAATATTCATTGTGCACCGCATCGACCGCGACACCAGCGGACTGCTCTTGCTGGCAAGAAATCCTGAAGCGCACAAATATTACAATACCCTGTTTGAACAACGCACGCTCAAGAAAACCTATTATGGGTTGGTCGTGGGCAGCGTTGCTGAAGACCAGGGGGTATATGACCAGCCGATCGAACCCCACCCAACCTTGTTGGGAAAGATGCGGGTTGGAAGGAAGGGAAAGCCTGCCATCACCCATTATACGGTGGAAGAAAGGTTCAGGGGATTCACATGGGTGAAATTCCAGATTGAGACAGGAAGAACACACCAGATCCGTGTTCATCTCTACAACGCTGGCCACTCGCTGGTTTGCGATCCACTTTACGGAAATCCTGATCCTATATTGCTCTCTTCTTTCAAGAAGAAATTCAACATGTCAAAAAAAGATGAAGAAGAGCGACCCTTGCTTTCACGATTGGCGCTCCATGCCTATAGTGTAGATTTGGTTGATCGCCATGGTGAGGCCCATGCATTCGTGGCCCCTTTGCCCCGCGACATTGATGCTACCTTGAAGCAGCTGAGAAAATGGGGATAGGGGTCAATTACTTAAACTATAAACTTTTTTAGGACGAGTTGCGAAAACTCCCCTCCTGGACAGGAGGGGTGCCGAGGCAGATGAACGAAGTGAATCTGACGAGGCGGGGTGGTGGAGTCAACAGAAAAAAACCATAAAGAGTTGATGATTTTCACCTGTCTGGACTAGTTGGATACCCTTACTTGCATGCATGCAAAAGGATCACAACGTAAGCCATCTACTGTTTTTTCGAAAAAAACTAAGGAACAAAGGAACATCAGCTGAAGCTGAATTGTGGAAGCATATTTCAAATAAAAGGCTGGTTGGAAGAAAATTTAGACGACAACATAGTGTTGGGTGTTTTATTCTAGATTTCTATTGTCCTTCAGAAAAATTAGCCATTGAATTGGATGGAGATGATCACTATTGGCAGGAAGGCATTGATAAGGACTTCCAAAAAGAATTGTTTTTAAAAGGACATTCCATCAGGGTGTTGAGATTTGAAAACAAGTGGGTATTTCAGGATATTGAATATGTTCTGAGCACAATAGCTGCAGCATTCAACCGAAGGTGAGTTCCACCACCCCGCCCTGCCTTTCGGCAGGGCACCCCTCCTGTCCAGGAGGGGAATTATAGCAGCCTA
Source organism: uncultured bacterium (assembly GCA_903894575.1). Lineage (GTDB taxonomy): Bacteria > Bacteroidota > Bacteroidia > Chitinophagales > Chitinophagaceae > Pollutibacter. The sequence goes on along the minus strand of CAITQQ010000190.1, from coordinate 8,372 downwards.
AGCATGGTTGGAGTTAAGTTGTTTGACCTTTTTTTGATCATTCAACAGGTTATTTCCCCAAACCTTTCAAGAGTTCCTCCAATTTCATTTCGGTTTGTGTTCCGGATGCAAGCTCCTTCACCAGTGCTGTTCCTGCTTCTATTTCCTTTGATCCGATGATCACAACAAAGGGAATGTTTTTTCGCTCGGCATATTTGAACTGCTTGTCGAATTTTGCTTGCTCGTGGTAAATCTCACAAGACACGCCCTTGCTGCGCAGCTGTTCTGCAACGCCAAGCACATGCTGTTGCTCTTCCACTCCTGTATTGAAAAATAAGGCCGTTGTTCCTTTCTGTATGCTTTCCGGGAATGCTGTCAACTCTTCCATCACGTCATAAATCCTGTCTACACCAAAAGAGATACCCACACCGGCAATCCCCTTCACACCAAACAATCCTGTGAGGTCGTCATACCTGCCGCCCCCGCCAATGCTGCCCATTTGTACACCCAATGCCTTCACTTCGAAAATTGTTCCGGTATAGTAATTGAGCCCACGCGCAAGGGAAAGGTCAACCAGCAGTTGGGTATGGGAAGATCCATTGCCTTGGATTGCGTTGAAAGAACCAAGAATGGTCTGTAATTCATTGATGCCTTCTTTGCCCAAGGGAAGATGGCTGAACATGTCTTCCAGCTGCTGTAGTTTTTCTTCATTGCTTCCTGCAATCGAAATGAAAGATTCAACGGCATCCACCTGTTCCATGGAAAGTCCTTTGCCAATGAGTTCATCCTTCACTTTTTCCATGCCAATCTTGTCAAGCTTGTCAATGGCAATGGTGATGTCCATCATCATATCCTCACCGCCACAGACGGCGGCCAGTGCACCCAGTATTTTTCTGTTGTTGATATGGATTTCAACAGGGACGTTCAGCTTGTTGAAAACATTGGTATAGATCAGGGAAAGTTCAACTTCATGGAGCAGGGCGGCGCTTCCTGCCACATCAGCATCGCACTGCCAGAACTCCCGGTAGCGCCCACGTTGGGGCCTGTCTGCTCTCCAGACGGGTTGCATCTGGTAGCGTTTGAAAGGAAAAGTCAACTGGCCTTGGTTCATGGCCACATATCTTGCAAAGGGAATGGTCAGATCATAGCGCAGGGCCCTTTCTGTAATGCCCTTGTTGGTCTTGCCCTCCAGGACTGCATTGAAATCTTGTATGACGGTTTCCCTTTTGTCTGGGTTGTTCAATCCGTTGTTGAGGATCTTGAAAATCAGTTTATCTCCTTCTTCTCCATACTTGCCCATCAGGGTTTCCGTGTTTTCCATGGCAGGCGTTTCCAGCGGCTCAAAGCCATAGGTTTCGAAAACGCTTCGAATGGTCTGAAGGATGAAATTCCTTTTTCTCAACACCGCTGCTGAAAAGTCACGCGTGCCTTGGGGGATCGATGGTTTCATGCTGCGAAGTTAAGGCTGTTTTGGCGATTGGTATTGTTTGATCAATGCCTCACAGGCATGGTCGATGAGATTGAACACTTCATGAAAGGCAGCCACGGACCTGCCCCAGGGATCCGGCACATCCAGATCGGTTTTTGGAAAGGAATAATTGAGCAGAAGCTCCACTTTTGCTGCATTGTATTTTTTGCCTGCGATATATTTCATCTCACGCCAAACATCAGCAGCCATCGGAATGATCAGGTCATACTGTTCAAAATCCTCTGCCCTAAAGGGTCTCGATCTTTGTCCGGAGATATCAATGCCATTCAGTTTTGAAACCATTTGCGACATCTCGTGAGGCCGCTCACCATTGTGATAGCCGTTGGTTCCGGCACTCTCTACCTCCCAATCCAAGCCCAGTTGCTTCACTTTCTGTTGCAGCACACCCTCAGCAATCGGGCTCCTGCAAATATTGCCCAGGCAAACCATCAACACTTTCATTGGAAATTTTTTACAAAGATATGTTGTGGAATTTTCCTGCACCTGCGTCATTGTATTCAGACGGGTAATTTCACTAAATTGCATTCCATGGATACAAATTCATTTCGCGACAGGGAAGAAAAAAGGCAATCCAATTTCAAGGTGGTGTATGACTTTGCTGCAGGTGTTTTGTGGTTGGGTGCCGGTGTGTTTTTTCTGGCTGGCAAATACCTGGGAGGAAAACTGATTGTTGATTCCCTGCTTTCCACCATCTTCGGAATTGCCTGCGTATGCTATGGTGTTTTCAGGCTCTACAGAGGTTTTTATGCAACAAAACAACGATGAAATTCAATACCACCATATTGTTAAGGGCCTTTACACTGATGGCTTTTGTTCTGTTGGCTGCATCCTGCAATCCCAACAAAAAAAAGGCAAAAGTCATTGCAGGGGATGATACCATCAACAGCGGCACCATCCACATCAGTGTAGACGAATCTTTTGCTCCCATTATCGACTCACAGATCAAGGTATTCATGTCACTGAATCCAAAAGCCAGGATCATCCCACATTACAAGCCCGAAGCGGATTGCCTGAAGGACATGCTCAATGACAGCACGCGCATGATCATCATCACCCGTGGATTGACAGAGGATGAAGCGCCTTTTTACAAGGACACCCTCTCTTTCATCCCGATGCATGGCAGAATTGCTACTGATGCCATTGCCGTCATCACCAACAACAAAGCGAAGGATTCCCTTTTTTCTGTTGCCGATATACGCGGCATGCTCAATGGTACAAGTGGGTATAAATATGAGCTGGTGATGGATGGCCTGAAGGCCACCAGTACCGTGAGGTTCCTCATTGATTCTGTATTGCGTGGACAATCCATGAAAGGAAATGTCATGGCGGCCAGGAACTCCGAAGGGGTCATCAATTATGTGGCGTCAAACCCCAATGCCATTGGTTTTATTGGGGTCAGCTGGATTGGCAACCGGGAAGATCCTGCACAAATGACTTTCCAGAAAAAGGTTAGGCTGGCTGCTTTGCAGTGTGCGAACTGCACCGAAGAGGTTTATGTAAGGCCTTACCAGGCCAATATGGCCATGAGACGGTATCCGCTCAATCGTGGGCTTCACTATATCCTGAAGGAAAACTATGCGGGTCTAGGTAAAGGTTTTGTTAACTTTCTGACCCATGAAAAGGGCCAGCTCATCTTCCGGAGGGGCTATTTGGTGCCAGACAGGATGGCGCTTCAAATTAGAAAAGCAAATGTTACGGAATAAAGCTAGGATTCATTAAATTACAACCCTATTTAAAAAGATTATGATGCGTACATTGAAGTTGGGCTTTACAGCAATGCTCTTGATCACTGTTTCTGGACTGTTTTCTCAGACCGTTCAGGACGGAAAGCGTTTGCTTTTCATGCACAGATACCAATCGGCAAAAAGTACACTCGAAAAAGTGGTGGCTGCTGCTCCCACCAATGCTGAGGCCATCTATTGGTTGGCCCAGGCCCATTTTGAGCACAAAGACCTGAATGGCGCCAAAGAACTACTGAGAAAAGGAATGGAAGGTTCCAATGGCAGCAATCCATTGTTGCTGGTTGCCATGGGACAGGCAGAGTTGGCAGAAAAAAAGACCAACGATGCTCGCCAACGCTTCGAAACCGCGATTTCATTGACCAAGGGTAAGGATGTATCTATATTTACTGCCATCGGAAGGGCCAACCTTGAAGAAGGTGGTGATCCTGCCTATGGTATCGAAAAGCTGAAGCAGGGTACGACCGTGAAGGGGTTCAAGGATGCCATGGCCTATGTCTATATGGGCGACCTGTACAGGAAACTCATGAACGGTGGTGGTGCCGTTTCATCGTATGAGAATGCACTGATGATCGATCCTAAGCTTGCCCTGGCAAAGCACAAGATTGGTAAAATTTATCTTACCCAGGGTTTTGAGCAGAAGGATATTTTCTTGGGCAAGTTCAATGATGCAGTTGCTGATGATCCAACATTTGCACCTGCTCTGTACGACATGTATGTGTATTACTATTCTAGGGATGTTAACAAGGCCACAGAGATGTTCAACAAATACAAGGAGCATGCTGAGCCAGGTCCAGCCCTTGACTACGAAGAGGCCAGCCTTCAATTTGCTGCTGGTGACTTCAAAAACGCTATTGCTAAGGCAGACAATTTGTTGAAATCCCAGGGTGAAAAGGCGGATGCAAGGCTTTTCCGTTTGAAAGGCTATAGCTTTGATAAGTTGGGAGATTCCGCTCAGGCCCTTGCTCAAATGGAGATTTTTTTCTCAAAGGCAACACCAGAGCAAATCAACCCTGACAATTACGTGATTGCTGCATACAATGCTGCCAAATTGAAGGCGGATCTTGCCAAGGTTGATTTTTATTTCTCCAAGGCCATTGAGGCAGACACTACCGTTACCAACAAGGTCGATTATACCCGAAAGGCGGCTGATTTCTTCAAAAAGTCCGGCAATACCGCAAAATCTGCCGAATGGTTGACCAAGGTCCTGACCATCAATCCCAAGCTCAGCAAGGTTGATCTTTACAATGCCGGTTTTGAGAATTTCAAAGCCACCCAATACAAAAGGGCTGATAGCATCTTCACTGTCTACAAGACCAATTATCCTGCTGAAGTATATGGGCACTACTGGTCTTTCCGTTCATTGTCGGTCATCGATTCCACCATGGAGCAAGGCTTGGCGATTGCAGATTGTGAAAAATTCATCTCCATCGCAGAAGCAGAGAAGGCAAAGAACAAAAGTACCCTGATCACCGCTTATGGGTACCTGGCCTCTTACAATGCCAATATCAAGAAGGACCTGGCCGGAGCCGCAGCCTTCCTGGACAAGATCATTGAAATTGATCCCAACAACCAGGATGCAATTAAAAACAGGGACATCATCCAAAAGGCATTGGCAGCCCCCAAAAAATAATTCTTACACCAACATATTTCCCCCAAGGCCAGGTTCAATTCCTGGCCTTTTTTTATGCCCAATCCTGGGTCATAAAATACATTTATGCATAAGTATTTGTGTGATTCTTTTTCTATTTACATCCCGTTTTTGCCTATTTTTGCGCCTTGAAATATTTACCCATGATAAGGACGTTTTTCCTGCAAGCGCAAGCCATTGGACAGAACCCCGAGATCAGCAGAGCAAGCGACTACTTGCCCATAGGAATCCAATTCCTTTTTGCCTTAGGGTTGGTCACAGTAATGATTTTTGGATCACAGCTCCTGGGTCCTAAACGCAAAACCTCAGACAAACTTCAGGTATTTGAAAGTGGTATTGAGCAATTCGGAAATGCCCGCCAGCCCATGGCCATCAAGTATTTCCTGGTTGCCATCCTCTTCGTATTGTTTGATGTGGAAGTCATTTTCTTCTATCCATACGCTGTGAATTTCCGCGGATTGGGATGGGATGGGTTCATGGCCGTTGTGATGTTTGTGGGCTTCTTTTTGGCAGGTTTCATTTATATCATCAAAAAAGGTGCATTGCACTGGGAAGAATAAAATAAACTATTGTATATGTCGCGTCCGGTAAGGTTCAACTTGATTCAAAAAGACAGTTCAGATCTTGGTATCAACCAGGTCCAGCTGCCTGAAGGGCATATGGGAGAAGGCTTTTTTGCCACTTCTCTGGACAAGGTGGTGGGTTTGGCAAGGAAGAATTCCATGTGGCCGCTGCCATTTGCCACTTCATGCTGCGGCATTGAATTCATGGCCACCATGGGATCGCATTACGATCTTTCCCGTTTTGGTTCTGAGCGTGTGGGATTCTCTCCCCGCCAGTGTGATCTTTTGATGGTCATGGGAACGATTGCAAAGAAAATGGCGCCAGTGCTTCGCCAGGTGTACCTGCAAATGGCTGAGCCCCGTTGGGTGATGGCCGTTGGTGCCTGTGCTTCCAGTGGTGGTATATTTGATACCTATTCTGTTCTGCAGGGCATTGACCAGGTCATTCCTGTGGATGTGTACGTTCCAGGCTGCCCTCCAAGGCCTGAAGCCATCATCGATGGTGTCTTGAAGATTCAGGACCTGGTGCAAAACGAATCACTCAGAAGAAGAACCGGTGACCAATACAAGGCTTTGCTGGATGGCTACGGCATTCAATAAGGCAGGATCAAAAACAAACAATTATGTCCCTCACTCACGAGACGATAAAAGAAACACTGGTTGCACAATTTGGCGACAAGATACTGGGCTGGGAAGAGTCTTACGGGATGCTCAGCTTCACCATTCAGCATGACCATAACCTGAAGGCACTCACCTTTTTGAACGATCATCCTGCGATGGGTTTTCAGTTCCTTACTGATTTGACTGGTGTTCATTACCCAGACAGGAAGGGGGAAGAAATTGCAGTGGTCTACCACCTGCACAACCTGAAAGAAAATGTACGCCTCCGGATGAAACTCTATGTACCCATTGAAAAGCCTGATGTGTACACTGCCACAGGGCTGTTCAGTGGTGCCAATTGGATGGAGCGTGAAACCTATGATTTCTACGGTGTGAACTTTGTGGGTCATCCCGACCTAAGGAGGGTATTGAATGTGGACGAGATGGATTATTTCCCTTTGAGGAAAGAGTTTCCGTTGGAAGACCAGACAAGGATTGACAAGGACGACGAAATGTTTGGCAGATAAATACAATCAAGATTATGCTCGAACAAGGCAATATACATTTACCGGAAGGATCCATCGAGAAGCAGACCACTACGCTGAACCTTGGCCCAACCCACCCTGCAACCCATGGTGTTTTTCAGAACATCCTTGAAATGGATGGCGAACGCATCATCAAGGCGGATTCTACTGTGGGCTATATCCATAGGGCATTTGAGAAGCTTGCAGAACGCAGGCCGCTCAACCAGATCACAACATTGACCGACAGGTTGAATTACTGTTCCGCCCCATTGAACAACATGGGCTGGCACCTGACCTGCGAAAAATTATTGGGGGTTAAAACACCCAAGCGCGTAGATTATTTGCGCGTGATCATCATGGAACTTTCCCGAATCTCTGATCACCTGATTTGCAATTCTATTGTGGGTGTGGATACAGGTGCTTATACAGGGTTCCTTTATGTGATGCAGTACCGTGAGTTAGTGTATGAGATTTATGAGGAAGTATGCGGATCACGCCTTACCACCAACATGGGCAGGATTGGCGGATTTGAGCGCAATTTCTCCGATGTGGCCTTCCAGAAAATCGAGAAATTCCTGGAAGAGTTTCCAAAGGTTTGGAAGGAGTTTGAGAACCTTTTCAACCGCAACAGGATCTTCATTGAAAGGACGGTAGGTACTGGCGCTATTTCTGCCGAAAGGGCATTGAATTATGGCTTCACCGGTCCCAACCTGCGTGCTGCTGGTGTAGATTATGATGTGCGGGTTCATTCACCCTATTCTTCTTACGAGGATTTTGATTTCATCATTCCAGTAGGAACCACCGGAGACAACAATGACCGTTTCCAGGTGAGGAACGAAGAGATCTGGCAATCCCTAAGCATCATCCGCCAGGCTTATCAGAAAGTGCAGGCATTCAAGGGAACGGAAGCCGATGTATACCATGCGGATGCCCCTGAATACTACCTTCCTGCCAAAGCAGATGTATATACCAAAATGGAAGCATTGATCTACCATTTCAAGATTGTGATGGGAGAGACTGAAATTCCTGCAGGCGAAGTGTACCAGAGCATCGAGGGTGGCAATGGAGAGCTGGGATTCTATCTCATCAGTGATGGGGGAAGAACGCCTTACCGCTTGCATTTCCGCAGGCCTTGTTTCATTTATTATCAGGCATATTCAGAGATCGTGAAAGATACCATGCTCAGTGACGCCATCGTAACATTGAGCAGTCTTAACCTGATCGCTGGAGAAATGGACGCATAAAGCAAAACACAAGCAATGGTAAAGTTTTCAGAAGATAAGTTGAAGGAGGTGCAGTCGATGATCGACCGCTATCCTGAGGGCAAACAGAAGAGTGCTTTGATTCCTCTTTTGCATTTGGCACAGGAAGAGTTTGGTGGATGGTTGAGTGCTGAAACCATGGACTATGTTGGCTCCCTGCTTGGCATTGAGCCCATTGAAGTATACGAGGTGGCCACGTTCTACAGCATGTACAACCTGAAACCCGTTGGCAAACATGTTTTCGAGGTTTGTCATACAGGTCCTTGCATGTTGAAAGGCAGTGATGACATCATTGGATACATCAAAACCAAATTGGGCATCAAGGTTGGTGAAACCACCGCTGATGGCCTGTTCACCCTCAAAACAGTAGAATGTCTTGGGGCCTGTGGATATGCACCAATGATGCAGATGGGCATTGATTACAGGGAGCATCTTACCGAAGCCAAAGTGGATGAGATCATCGCAGCCTGCAGAAACAAACAATAGAAGACCAGCAAAGCATAAGCAAAATGGCAACAAAATTATTATTAGCAAAGGCCCATGTAGAAGGGATTCGTCACTTCGA
>CAITQQ010000189.1 GCA_903894575.1 uncultured bacterium | reverse complement strand
TGATATTCCTTTCTCAGAAAGGGCGAATAATGCATTTCCTGTTCCCAAATTTGACAAACAAGTTGATGCTTACGCCGGAATCCAAAAACTATTGGATGAAGCCATTATCGATTTGACAGCAGTGTCTGCAGCCGCAGTAATATCCAATGATATTTTCTTTGCCGGTAAAAGTACCACATGGTTAAGGATAGCATATACTTTGAAAGCCAGGTATTTTATGGAAACAAGGGATTATGCCAAAGCCTATGCAGCTGCACTAAATGGCATCAATGCTTTGAATGTATCATGGAAATTTATTCCCCCAGCCTTGGTTGCAGATGGTGATTTCAACCTGTTGAATACACTGATTGATCAGCGCGGAGGTTTCCTTGCTACTGCAGGCTCTTACATGCATGAAAACCTCATGAAAGCAGCTGCTGTTGGCAACAGGAACAATACCAAAACCAATGAAGATGCGAGGTTAAAATACTATAAGATCACAGGAACTGCAGCATCTACTGAATTGGGTGTTGCCGCAAAAAATGCTCCAATGCCTTTGGTGACATATGAGGAGAACCTGTTGATTCTTGCTGAAGCAGGCCTGAGAACTGTTGGATTTGCTGAGGGTCTTCTTCAGCTGAACAAGCTAAGGGCTGTATTGAAAACAAACCTTGGATTAGCAGCAGCACCTGCCACAGGTGGTACCATTTTGTATGAGCCATATGTTGCTGCTGATTTCAATGCTGGTGGAATTGAAAATAGAGGTACACTTACCCCCGACAAGGCCTTGATGAAAGAAATCATTGAAGAACGCTATGTTTCATTGTATGGAACCATTCTCCCATTCAATGATGCAAGGAGGTTGCGTAAAGCCGAAAACGATGTCAATGTTCCGATTCCCTTCACTACTCCGACAGCTACCCAACATCCTGAGAGGGTGATTTATGCACAAAATGAAATCAATGCAAATCCTAACTTGCCGAACCCATTGCCCAATCTGTATTTGAAAACACAGGTTAATCAATAAACTTTCCATAAAAACAAGGCTCTCCAATTTCGGGAGCCTTGTTTTTTAAATGTTCATCAACCAACATCTGCTCAATGAACAGAAGAAATCTTATCCTCTTGTCCCTTGCCTTATCAGCACATATGATCGTTTGTGCACAAAAAAAACCAATTGTTGATGGGGTGATGTTACAAAAAAATCAAGCCGTTGCCAATCTTGATTTACAATTTGAATATTATAAGAAACAAGCACTTCAAATTTGGAATTTTGCAGAGGTCGGATACAAGGAAATCAAAAGTTCTGCGTTGCTCAAGAAAACATTGAGCGATCAAGGGTTTAGCATAGACTCAGGAGTTGCTGGAATACCTACAGCTTTTGTTGCAACCTATGGATCTGGTTCTCCTGTGATAGGAATATTGGCAGAGTTTGATGCACTTCCAGGACTTTCTCAAGATGCCACTCCAGAAAAATCATCCCTTGGTGGAATAGCTGGGCATGGTTGCGGTCATCACTTGTTTGGT
>CAITQQ010000188.1 GCA_903894575.1 uncultured bacterium | reverse complement strand
ATCAGGTTGGGCTCAGTAGGATCTTGCAAAATACAGAGCGCATAACCGATCACTTTTTTCTCATCAACCACCCTTGTCCATGTTTTTCCAAAATCTGTTGTCCTGAAAATATAGGGTTTGAAATCGCCTCTTCTGTAATCATTGGCCACCACGAAGGCTTCTGCTGCATTGAACCTGGAAGCCTGTATTTGTGGGATCCAGGCACCGATGGGAAGGCCTGGAATCTTGCCCCTGAAGTTGGTCCAGGTCTTTCCTCCATCTCTGGTCAGTTGCACATTTCCATCATCTGTTCCAGCCCAGATCACATTCTTGTCTTTGGATGATGGAGCAATGGTCATGATGGTACAGAAATTCTCCGCACCAGTGATGTCTATCGAAATACCACCTTTGTTTCTTTGGTCGATTTTGGCACTGTCATTGGTGGAAAGATCTGGTGAAATGATTTCCCATGAAGCCCCTTTGTTGGTGGAACGATGAAGGTGCTGACTGCCAAAATAGATGGTGGAATTGCTGAATGGATCCTGTGCAATGGCTGCATTCCAGTTGAAACGCAATGTAGTCTTGAGGTCTGGTGCCGGTGGTTTTACATACCAGCTTTCGCCTGTTTTGACATTGTATCGACCCACAGATCCGCCCTGGCTCATGGCAAAAACCCATGAGGCATCGTCCTTGTCGGGCATCACATCAAATCCGTCGCCACCCCAGAGGTTGTCCCAATAATAATTCTTTATGCCACCGCTCATCCAGGTATATGCCGGTCCGCGCCAGCTTCCATTGTCCTGCATTCCACCCATCACATTATAAGGCATTTCATTGTCTACATTGATGTGGTAGAATTGACCTACGGGAAGCTTCTCATCAAAGAGCCAAGTCTTGCCCTTGTCTCTTGTAATGCCGATGCCTCCATCATTTCCGTCGATGATAAAGTTGGGATTGGTTGGATGAATCCAGAATGCGTGATGGTCTGGATGAATGCCATTGTAAGGGATCACCACTTCGAAATTCTTTCCTGCGTCATCGCTTTTGGAGATCATTTGATAAATCAACCAGAGCCTGTTTTCATTTTGCGGATCGCAGGCAATTTCCTGAAAATAGAAAGGCCTGGTAGAAACAAACTCAGGGTTGCTGTTCATGAGCGACCATGTTTGTCCGCCATCATCCGATTTGTACAATCCATTTTTTGTGGCTTCAACGAGTGCATACACACGGTTGGGATTGCTGCGTGAAATGGCCAGTCCGATCCTGCCCAGATTACCGGCAGGCAAACCTTCTTTTTCTCCTAATTTTTTCCAGTTCTTTCCACCGTCAAAGGTCATGTAAAGGCCACTGCCAGGTCCGCCACTGCTGAGGCTCCAGGGAGTCCTGCGGTGTTGCCACATGGCTACAAACAATTTGTTGGGATTGGATGGGTCCATGATCATATCGGCTACGCCGGAAGTATCGTTGGTGAAGAGGATCTTGTCCCAGGTTTCACCACCATCAGTGGTTTTGAACACCCCCCTTTCAGGATGTTCAGCATATGGGTTGCCAATGGCACCTGCATAAACAGTATTAGGGTTGGAAGGATCTACAATGATGCGGTGGATGTTGCGGGTTTTCTCAAGCCCCATCCTTTTCCAGCTTTTACCGCCATCGATGGTCTTGTACATGCCTTCTCCTAGGCTGATCGAGTTTCTTGGGTTTCCTTCTCCAGTACCTACCCAAACGGTAGAGGGGTTGGATTGTTGTATTGCAATGGAACCAATGTTCAGGATAGGCTGTTCCTCAAAAACAGCGTCCCAGCTGGCGCCCTGATTGGTTGTTTTCCATACACCACCCGAAGCTGCGCCAAGGTAAATGGTATTGGGGTCTGCCACCACTGCGTCGATGGCAGTGATGCGGCCACTCATTCCTGCTGGGCCAATGTTCCTGGGCTTCCAGGACTTGAACTGGTCCAAATTAACTTTTTGCGCAAACGAGGTAGTGCTGCTCATTGCAGCAAGCAGTAAAAACAGTGAAAATCTTTTTATAAACGCCATTGGGTTCAATTTTTGGAAAATTATGGATTAATCAGCTTGTCGGAAAATTTCTTTTGAATGAACAAATTCGCCTAAAATCTGTCTAACTTAACGGAATCATTTTGCCATGTTGGTGAAACGAACTAATTTAGTGTTTAAACATCAAAAATAAATACAATGAAAAAACAGTTATTTAATCTTGCAGCGTTTTTGCTTTTAGGAGCTTCAGGTGCAGTGGCCCAGACCACATGGAAAGTTGACAAGTCGCATTCTAACGTGAAATTTGCCGTGTCTCACATGGTGGTTTCAGAAGTGGAAGGTTCATTCAGGATGTTTGATGGCAGCTTAGTAGCGTCCAAAGCAGATCTTTCTGATGCCAAAGTGAATTTTGCTGTTGATGTTGCTTCTGTGAATACAGACAACGAGAAAAGGGATGGTCACCTGAAGAGCGATGATTTCTTCAATGCTGAGAAATTTCCAAAGATGACTTTTGTGAGCAAATCAATGAAGCCATTGGGTGGCAACAAGTATGCACTCACTGGAGATCTTACCCTCAGGGATGTAACCAAGACTGTAACCTTTGATGTTACCTATGGTGGTCAAATCAATACCGGACGTGGTGTAAAAGCAGGTTTCAAAGCTAAGACTACCATCGATCGTCTTGTATATGGCTTGAAATATGCACCAGCTTTGGAAACCGGCGGACTTGCTGTAGGCAAGGATGTTGAGATCACTGTTTTGCTGGAGATGGATCAGGCGAAATAAACATACATCTCTTTCGCATCTCAAAATATTAAAAGGGGCTCAAGCATTGCTTGGCCCCTTTTGGTTTTAATTTATCCCTTTCCCCTCATCCCTCATGCCCAACCTTGGGCTGGTTTACCAACCTCTGGTTGGCTGTCAAACTCGTCCCTCGTCCCCTGTCCCTCGTCCCCTGTCCCCTGTCCCTTACCCCTTATCCCTTCTTCTCAAACCCCAAGATCACTCCATTGATGCAATACCGCAATCCAGTAGGAGGCGGGCCGTCATCGAATACATGACCAAGATGTGCTTTGCATTTTCCGCATTGCACTTCGGTTCTTTTCATGCCGAGGGTATTGTCAGGAGTGTAGATGATGCTCTTCTTTGAAACGGGTTCAAAAAAGCTGGGCCATCCACATCCACTGTCAAATTTTGTATTGCTTTGGAAAAGGGTATTGCCACAGGCGGCACAGAAATAGGTACCTTTTTCATCAAACTTTTCAAATTTACTGGTCCAGGGTCTTTCTGTTCCCTTCTGCCTGGCAATATAATACTGCTCAGGTGTCAATGCTTTTTTCCATTGCTCTTCGGTCAGCTCAACCTTTTCTTCATTGTTCCTGGAGAAGGCAGGATTGCTTGTTGTGTCACTCATTTTTGTTGCTGTTTTTTTGTTTTTTTCCTGGGCATTGCTGCAGCTGAACTGTACCAGTGCTGTTGCCATCAGGAGGATTGTGCTTATTTTCATTGTATACTTTTTCTACTTTGGTCCATTATTGTATCGTTCCTGGTGTTGCCTGTTACGATATTGTTTCTCGAATTATTTCACCATAAATCTAACTATATTTGGCATCCGGTTTTGTTAAAGAAAACTTACCGGATTCTAACTAAAACATTAAAACTGGCACAGATGTTCAATTTGATCCTGTTTGGACCTCCCGGTAGCGGAAAAGGCACACAATCTGAAAAACTCATTGCAAAATATGGCTTCAAGCATTTGTCGACAGGGGATATCCTCCGGTCTGAAATTGCCAACCAGACCCAATTGGGCTTGGAAGCAAAATCATTCATGGATGCCGGAAAGCTTGTACCGGATGCAGTAGTCATCGGCATGGTGGGTGCTGCCATTACAGCAAACCCTGGTGTGTATGGGTTTTTATTTGACGGTTTCCCCCGCACCAAGCCACAGGCGGAAGCGCTGGACACCCTGCTCAGCGAACATGGTACATCCATCAATGTTGTGCTGGCCATGGAGGTTCCTGAGGAGGAATTGATTGCAAGAATGATTGGCCGTTCCAAAACCTCCGGCAGAACAGACGATGCAGATCCTGAAGTGCAGAAAAAAAGGTTGAGTGTATACAAAAATGAAACCCTGGCAGTTGCAGACCACTACAGTCAGTTTGACAAGGTGGTTAGCCTGAACGGCCTGGGTTCCATTGATGATATCTTCAATTCGCTCTGTGCTGAAATTGATGCAAGGGCCTGATAATCCCCTTACATTATCTTTTACGGCTCAATGATCTGGAAACTATGATGAGCGGAATGCAATCACGCCATGTTCATCCTGGTAGGGGCCGAGGTAAACCCGCAGGTAGATGCGGATGGCGGCCAGTTCCAGGAAGATGAAGGTGAGGGTGAGCAACACCATATCCAGCACCTGACTGGTTTCAATATAAGTAAACAATACATCAATCCCGATAAAGGCTGTTGTGATCGGAAAACCGATGATGCCAATCGTGCTCAAAAGGAAAGCCAGGGCAGTATTTTTGTGCATGAATCCAAGTCCTGAAAATTGGTTGAGGGTCAGTTCACCTTGTTTCTTTTCAGTAAAGCGCAAGAGGAAATGGCCAGCCAGAAAAGCAGCCAGGATTCCTCCCATATAGAGGAACATATCAGTTTGTTTTTCCGGTGCTGTAGTTCCAAAGCCGAAGAAAAGGCCAAGGTGCGCGAGCAACAGTAATTTCCAGGCAGACTGGGCTTTGCCCCTGAAGGAAAAGGCAGCAAGGGTCAGGACGAGGGCGATGCCAAAAAAGAGTGTGGTGCTGCTTGCTGCAGTTAAATAATTTCGTTTTTCAAGCATGGACGTTCCACGAAGCAAGACACTCATCAGCAGAAACGCAAAAAAAGGTTGATTCCCCAGGAAACCGAACTGTTTACCGATCCATTTGAACGGACTCCAAACGTATCTGTACATGTTGATATCCATGTTCCATTCTTTCACGCCGAGCGAATAAATTGTTGCCTGGATCCGCCCCAGTGGTTTGTCGAGTGGGGGGTGATAGTGAAAAATCTGGTGGTGGAGAAGATAATTGAGAACAGAAGGAGATACCAGCAGCTGATAGGTGCGCAGGAAAGCATTCCCTGCGAAATGAATGAGGGCCAGTGTTTCCCAGCCCAATGCTACTTCTATAAATATCAAACCAATCTGCGCTGCAGAGGAATAGGCAATCTGTGTTTTCACTGATGTCTGTATCCTGGAGATGGTTGTGGATATGATGGCGGTAAGGGCTCCGAAAATCAATACAGACCATTTGATAACCGGCAGGGGTTCCCAGATGGGCATGGTGCGGAGGAGAACGAAAACACCTATGTGTACACTCAACGAACCATAAAATATGGCCGTTGAGGAGGTAGGTCCTTCCATCGAACGGGGCAGCCAGCTGGTGAATGGGAACTGGGCGGATTTGACAATCGCGGCAAACAGGATCATGACGGCAATAAATAAACCTGCTCCCTGGTTTTCATCTGTGGCTATTTTTGCTGCAATCGCAGGCAGCTCTGTGAAACTTACATTTTTGTGCATGTAATGGTGTACCATCCACATGACGAGTATCAGGGCCATGTCACTCAGACGGTAATTGGACAAGGTTTTGTAGGCATTTTTTACTGGCAGATAACGGTGGCGGTAGAACGCAATAAGAAGAAAGGACGTTAATCCGATGATCTCCCATCCCACGAAAAGGGTTTCAAAATTTCCAGCGAAAATGATCAGGTTATAACCAAAGGAAAAGAGCAGGATGGTAGAGAAAAATCGCTTGAAACCTTCATCGCGGTGGAGGTAGAATTTACTGAAGGTGGTCACCATGAAGAACAAGAATGCGCCCACAATGCTGAATACCATGGAAAGGTAGTCGTAGTAGAACTGCAACGCAAAAACAAACGCATCGGTTTCATAGAGTGTAAGGAAATCAAACTGAAGGGTACCGCTGTCATTGATGATCCAGATGGCTGCAAAAACAAGGGCAAAGGCGAGGTAAGCGACTTTGGTAACCAGCACAAGCAGGCTGATATGTTTCTCTTGGTGATTTTTCCATGCTAGGGAGAACAGGAAGGCCACCAGCGGAATCGCTACAAAGACAATCAGGATTTGATCCAGCAGTATTTCAGATAATTTCATTGATGTGCATTGATGGGTTGATTAGTTTCCGACTTCTTCAAGCAGGTAAACGGGCAGATTTTCTTTGGTGGCGTGGATGATGTGGTTCGTTTCCATTTCCTCAGCCGTTTCGATGAAATCCTTCAGGTTGTCGATGGTTTTGATTTCATTGTCACCCATCAGGGTATGATAGGGTTCGAAGCCGCCATTCCTGAAATAATGCAGTGACCTGTCATCTGGATCGATGGCCATGATGTGCACCCATTCGTTGTTGTACCATTCGTAGACTTCTGGAGAAGATTGTATCGACTTCAAAACAATATCCGGATGGTGTTCCACCACAACCATCAGTCGAACGGGGTCATGTACCTCTATCATCTGCCAGGGTAGTCCTGGTCGAAGGTCTCCATCACTGCCATTGGCAACGCCAAATAGTCCGATTACTTTGTGTGGGAGTTTGGTTCCTGCACCCATTTTCTTGTTGTCAACCCTGCTGAAATAATATTCTAAATTGATGCCACCGCAAACCAGTCCGATGGGTTTCATCACATTGGTAAGGACATCACCATTGGGGTCTGTTGTGGGGTCATAGCTATTGAGAAAAGCCCTTCTGTCAAGGAACAGCCCTTTGGATATTTCTCTTCTGCCGATGATGGCAAGGGTATTGGTTCCATGGCCAAGTTCAGGCCTTGGTTCGAAAAGGGAGACCGAGCGGTTTTTGATTTCCTTGCGTACTTTTTGCAGCTCTTCTTTTGTGTTGATGGAGGCAAATCTTCTGCTTCTTTCCTTGGCGTTCAGGTCCAGGGCATTTTCAAATGCCAGCTTATTGTTGTCGTGTTGCAGGGCCTGTTCTTTGTTCAACTGCTGATCGTCATAGTACCCCATTTCATCAGCTGCCGTATCATGCATGCAGCCAAGGAAGCGGGTTTGAGCGGGGATGCTGATTCCATTTGCAGCAAGGCTTCCCCTGACTTTTTCATGGTTGAGGATGAAGGCCATCGCCCTTGCGTTGGTTGCACCGGGTCTGCCGCTGCAGGCGCCACAGTCATGTGCACCGTGGTGTGGATTGTTGGCACTGCTGCTGCCATGGGCAACAATGTAAACCAGTGGAGCAAAATGATTGACCAGTCCAATATTTCTCAGAAAGCCTTCAGCCCTTGCAGTCATTTCTGCTATGGTGTAGCCAATTTGCAAGCCGTTCTCCACATCTTTAAGGTCTTTGTTTTCAACAGTCAGCACCGAAAATTTGTCCATGTGGCTGTATGCATCCGAAATGGCCGGACTCATTTCAGGCCTGAATAAAATTTTCAATGTTTTGATGAAAGCCAGGTAGCCACCCAGCACACTGTACAGCCATCCAGTCATCAAACCATGGGTATGACCGGAGTAGAGGATTTCATTGTTGTGCAGCATGCTGGAATCCTGCTCCTTGATAAGGTATTTCGGGGTTACGGGTGCAGGGCAAAGTTTATCATAAAACTTGCTACCGGCCTGTTGGAAATAAAATTCAACACCAAAAAAACCAGGTGCACCCAATGTTTCAGCAGTTTTATCGACAGATTCAACATGCCTGCGCAGAGAACATTCCCTTTCGTCGATGCAGAATATGGCCTGAAATGATTTTTCTTTTTTGGGCGGTTGCGGTCGGTTATTCCAGCGTTGCAATCCTTTCAGTACACTGTCGTAATAGCTCCACTCAAATGCGTCTTGCCAGCAGGCAATCACTTCCTGGAATGCTGTTTTTTCAACCGGTGCAAAAAGATCTGCAGGTGGTGTTTCAACGGCTGAGGCCAGCGGCTTCCATTTGCTGCCCAAATTGAAACTAAGCGCATCAAGTTCCATCAGCAATTCAAAACTGGTGAATTCGATCAGTGTAATCTGTCTCTTATCGAGCAGGGTCTGTGGATTGTCTTCTACCGCACTTACAAAGCCGCTCCAGCCAGGATGTGCGAAATGCATATCGAACAGGTATTGTTCAAAATAGGATTCATCGCCTACTATGGCTGTGAGCAGTGAATAGATGTTATAGTCGCCGCTGATGAATCTTTTTCTGATGGCTTTTGTTTTGAAGAAACTTGAGACAGAAGAGGATTCCAGCTGGCGCATGCTGTCTAAAAATCCTTTGTTGGATACCGGGAAGCCTGTTATTGATACCCCCTGATCAAGGAATGCAGCGATGACACGGAACAAGAGTGGGTGTACCTGGTTGTCAAGATCGAACTGGTAATGGTCTTTCCAGTATTTCCTGAGTTGTCCGATCCTGGGTGTGTTGTCTTGCTGGAAGTTTTCATGGAGCAATTTTCTTTCCCATCCTGCAGCGTCATCTCCTTTTGTAGCGATGATCCGGTCAAGCACATCCTTTCTTATCCTGCCGGTATGGTACAAGCCCCGGTATTCCTCCAGTTTCAGGTGCATGCCGTAACCAAAGATTCCTGCTGCCTTAAAAATGGCATCATAGAATTTCATGTGCTGAAAGGCATGCAAGGTATTGTGGTGGATGAAGTCCTTCAAAGCCTGCTGTGAAGGCAGGAAATGTTTAAGGTCGTGAATAACCCGGTGTTCATCGAAGGATGCGGAAGGTATGGTCTGCTGATGCATGCTGGTATAGTTATCAGTCTTTTTGTGAGTGCACATGGGTGAAATCATCCATCTTGTATTCCTGTTTGAAGTGCTTCAGGGTGATGTTGATGTTCTTGTCTTTTGCGCCGAAATTGACAAAGTCGCGCAGGAGTTCAAGCACATCATGGTCGATGTAAACCGTGTTGTCTGCATTCACCACAACCTTGCTGTTTTCCGGAAGTGCTGCCAGTGTTGCCTTTATAGCGGCTTTGTTCAGGAATGAAACTTCCTGGGCCAGGTCGATGTGGATGGTTTCACCTTCGTGGTGTTGTTCTTTCCGGAAGAAGTAAGCCAGTTTCATATTGCCTTTCAGGATATAGAAAATACTGACTACCAAACCGATTCCTACACCCTTCAACAGGTCAGTGAAGACTACGGCTATGACCGTAATAATAAACGGAACGAACTGGTGTTTGCCGGATTGCCAGATGTGTTTGAATACCTTGGGGCTGGCCAGTCTCAGACCAATCATGATCAGGATGGCAGCCAGACTGGCCATAGGGATTTTGTTCAGCAGTCCGGGTATGGCGATGACGGCGAGCAACAAGAAGATACCATGAAAAATAGCAGACATTTTTGTTTTGGCACCTGCATTGATATTGGCTGTGGTGCGCACAATCACAGAGGTCATGGGTATGCCGCCAATCAGACCGGATAGCAGGTTACCGATTCCCTGTGCCCTCAACTCTGCGTTGGCGCTGGAGTAGCGTTTCAGCGAATCCATCTTATCACCTGCTTCCAGACAAAGCAATGTTTCTATACTGGCTACAATCGCTATGGTGAGTCCGGTTATCCATACTTTGGGACTGGTGAATCCATTCAGGTCTGGGGTTTGGAACTGTCCTAAAAATGCCTGTACAGAATCAGCTGTCGGCAATACCACCAGGTGTTCATTGGCGATAATCCATTGTGGCATGGCAGTCTTGAACAGCTCATTCAGGAGGATACCGGCAACTACGGCCACCAGGGCTCCTGGGATGGCTTTGATTTTTTTCAAGGCCGGCACTTTGTTGAATGCGATGATGATGGCAATAGAGACAACTGTTACGATGATGGCACCGGTATGTGCATAGTTGAAGGATTGCAACAATTCTCCGAAAAAGCCCTCATCTGCTTTCAGCAACTGATAGGAGTAAAAATCCCCTTCATGTTCCAGATCATAGCCGATGGCGTGGGGCAATTCTTTTTTGATGATGATGATGCCGATCGCCACAAGCATCCCTTCAATGACGCAGGTAGGAAAGTAGCTCGAGATGCCACCTGCCTTGGCCAGTCCCAGTGTGAGCTGGATCAGTCCGGCTATCATGACGGCAACCAGGAATGTTTCGTAACCCAGATCGGTGACGGCCACCAGGATGATGGCAATCAGCCCTGCTGCGGGACCAGTTACGCTTACATTTGACTTACTGAGCGAGCCTACGATGATGCCTCCGATGATACCGCTGATGATACCGGCAAAGGGGGGCGCGCCACTGGCTACCGCGATTCCAAGGCAAAGGGGTAATGCAACCAGAAATACTACCATGCCGGAGAGAAGGTCGGCACCAAGAGATTTTTTTATTGAATTCATGACATGGATGCTTTGGGATGAATATAGTTTATTTGACTTTTTTGGTCAGGTTTTTGAAGAAATCGACTTTTCCATTGTCTACATTATACACTGCTCCTACGATTCCAATCTCTCCTTTGGAAAAGAGGTCTTTCACGATGTCACTGCCTGAAATGATTTCCTCCAGGCTGTTTTCAACGTTGGTGTAGGCAACGGGATCAGGAAAAATCCTGGCATCATCTTGCTCAAGCATGGCCTTGGTGATGGCCGGGTTGATTTTGTTCAGGAGTTGGGAAATATGACCGTCTTTCACACCCTTTTTGGCACTGTTGATGGCGCCACATTCGGTATGGCCCAATACCACCAACAGTTTGGAACCCACATATTTCACGGCATATTCCAGGCTTGCCAGGATATCGTTGTTGACAATATTGCCTGCGATCCTGATGCTGAAGAGATCGCCCAATCCCTGATCAAAAATCAGTTCCACGGATGTGCGGGAATCCATGCAGCTGAGTACTACAGCAAATGGATATTGTTCGTCTCGGGTTTCATTGACCATTTCAAGGTGGTCGTGGTCGGTGCTGAGGTTGTTTACAAAGCGCTGGTTTCCTTCTACAAGGATGTTATAGCATTTAGAAGGTGTCAGGTTGGCGAGGTATTCTTTGGAATGTTTTCTCATTTATTGATTTGATTGAGCCTTTCGGCTTGTGGGGGTTTAAAACAATGGATGCAGTTGTGTAATGATTCACAGCCGCCGCATATCTTTTATTGATAATGCAATCAGGGTTACAGAGAATATCTGTGACCCTGCCCATGAAAATGTTAGCGGTACTGTTCGTAATGGATTAGATGCAGCAAATCTGCAGGGGTGGGGGAGTCGGGATATCGTCTGCCAGTCTGGAGACATAATATGTTCTAACAGGATTTTTTTTATCCTTGAGAGCCGTTTCAAATGGCAGTGCAAAATGAATTCGATGGCAGAAGAGATCGGATTTTTTCAGGTCTTCACTACCCTCTGCGCTTTTTCCATCTGCATCTGCAGAGGCATTACAGATTTCTTCTATCATTTGGTTGCCATATAAAATAGCACCTACTTCCTTAACAGGTAGGATCTGGAAGGAAATGATGGACAACAACAGGTATGCGAGAATCTTCTTAATCACAGCGAGCAAAACTACATAATGGAAACCAAATAAAGTAGAATTGTAGAGCTATATTATTAAATAAAATTATGCGCCAGATTAAATTCTCTTATATGTTCAGGCCGCCGCAAGCGCTGAGCACCTGTCCGGTAATATAACTGCTCATGTCTGATGCCAGGAACAGTGTGGTATTGCCAATTTCTTCTGCAGAGCCGAACCTACCGAGGGGAATCTTGGCCAGGAAAGCCTTTGCGGCTTCACCTTCCTGAAGATAGTGGGTCATGTCTGTCTCCACAAATCCAGGTGCGATGGCATTCACGCGAACGTTTCTGCTGCCCAATTCATGTGCCATGGATTTGGTAAAACCAATGATACCGGCCTTGCTGGCTGCATAGCTTGACTGGCCTGCATTGCCGCGGATTCCGATGATGGAGCTCATGTTGACTATGGAACCTTTTCTGGCTTTCATCATGGGCCTGATGACCTGCTTGGTCATGTTGAAAACACTTTTCAGGTTGACTTCCATCACTTCGTCCCATTGTTCAGGTGTCATCCTGAGCAGCAAATTATCCTTGGAAATGCCTGCATTGTTGATGCAAACATCCACTGTTCCGAATTCTTTCACCACATCATTCACAAATGCCTCAGATTCTGCAAAATTACCTGCATTGCTTCTCCATGCTTTTGCTTTCACGCCGAGTCCTTCGAGCTTAGTTACCAGGGCGGCAGCCTTGTCGGCACTGCCCTCGCTTACATAGGTAAAAGCAATGTGTGCACCATGTTCAGCAAGTTTCACTGCAATGGCTTCACCAATTCCGCGGGCTGCACCTGTAACGATGGCTATTTTGTTTTCGAGAAGTTTCATGTTTTTATTTGAGAAGGCAAAAATATTGAAAAACTGCAAGAATTCCACCACCCCGCCTCGCCCGATTCACTTCGTTCATCGGTCTCGGCACCCCTCCTGTCCAGGAGGGGAGTTTTTGGCATGTAACGCTTCTTTTTTAATGGGTAACCAATGTATGGAAGCAGGAGAGTTTTATGGCTGTATGAAACTAGCACAACACTTTTACTTGTTTTAAAGCACTCAACCTCCCTCAACCCCTTCAACCCCTTCAACCCCCTCAACCTCCAACCCCAAAACCTCCTCAATGATCTTCCTGTCATTGCTCAACCGAGGCACCTTGTGCTGTCCGCCAAGCTTGTTTTTCTGCTTCAGCCACTTGTTGAAATGCCCCTGGGGAAGGGATTTGACAAGAGGAGGCCTGAGTGCAATGTTCTTGTATCGCTTGGCTTCGTAGTCGCTGTTTAGTTTTTTAAGCTCCTCATCGAGGATGGCAGAGAAGAGACTGAGATCGTTTGGTGCTTTTTCAAATTCAATCAACCATTCATGTGCGCCGTTTCCTTCTTCACTAAAATAAACAGGGCCTGCTGTGTAATCTGCAATGATCGCTTCGGTGATTTTGCAGGATTCGGCGATGGCCCGCTCTGCGTTGTCAATGATCAGCTCTTCACCAAAAGCATTGATGAAAAGCTTCAGGCGGCCACTGACTTTTATGCGGAAGGGAGCTAAGCTCGTGAATTCAACCGTGTCTCCAATCAGGTAACGCCAGAGCCCGCCATTGGTGCTGATGACTGGAGCATAGTGCTGCCCAATCTCAACATCTTTGAGCCCAATCGTTCTTGGTTCATCCTTGCCATATTCTTCAATGGGCATGAACTCATAGAAAATGCCATGGTCCAGGAAAAGCATCATGCCTTCAGAACCGGGGATATCTTGGGCGGCAAAGAATCCTTCGCTGGCATTGTACATTTCCAGGTAATGGATATCACCACCAATCAATTTTTTGAATTGTTCCCTGTAGGGATGAAAGGAAACACCGCCATGAAAATAAAGCTCCAGCGATGGCCATACTTCTTTCATGTTTTCCTTGCCAGTCAATTCCAGGATCCTTTGGAACAGAACGATGGTCCAGGTGGGTACTCCGGAAACGGAAGTGACATTTTCATTCATGGTGGTCTTGGCCAGTTTTTCAATCTTTCCCTCCCATTCATCCATCAGTGCAATCCTCAACTCTGGCGTTCTCATCCAGTTGCCGTAAAAAGGAGTGTTTTGCATCAGTACAGCACTCAGGTCTCCAAAATGGGCTTCTTCGTGCAGGTTGTTGATGGTATGACTTCCGCCAATCATCAGACCTTTTCCAGTAAGCAGATCAGATTCCGGATTGTGCATGTAGTAAAGGGAAAGCACATCTTTTGCCGCCTTGAAATGCCCGTCTTCCAGGCTCTCCTGGCTTACAGGGATGAATTTGCTTTTGTCGGAGGTTGTTCCGCTGCTTTTGGCAAACCAATTGATGGGAGTATTCCAAAGCAGGTTTTGTTCACCGGCCATGATCCTTTCCACATAGGGTTTGAGGTCCTCGTATTCGTGTATGGGAACAGCCTGTTTGAAGGCTTTTGTGGTAAACAATTTGGAAAATTCGTATTGCCGGCCAATTTCAGTGAACTGTGCAGCAGTGACCAGGTCTTGCAAAACTTCCCTTTGTGCAGAGATGGGATGCTGGATCCAGGCTTCAATGCGCCAGGAGCGCAATCTGGCCAAAGAAGATATGGCAGGACTTAGCAATTTCATGGTTGGGATTGAATGGGTCAACGATCGCCGTAAAGGGACTCTTGACGGGCTTCCTCATGAAGATAATCCTTTCTTTTGAGTTCAAAGTTCCTTCCGAGGTAGAGTCTTCGCACTTGTTGATCTTCCGCAAGTTCTTCAGCGGTTCCGTGCTTGAATATCTTTCCTTCAATCAACAAATAGGCCCTGTCGCAGATGGAAAGGGTTTCATTTACGTTATGATCGGTGATGAGGATGCCAATGTTCTTGTGTTTGAGACGGGCAACGATGGTCTGAATATCCTCAACGGCGATAGGGTCTACACCGGCAAAAGGTTCATCCAGCAGGATGAATTTTGGATCGACTGCCAAGGCCCTTGCTATTTCTGTTCTTCTTCTTTCTCCACCGCTGAGCGAATCTCCATTGTTCTTTCTCACATGGGTCAAACGGAATTCTGAAAGCAATTCCTCCAGTTTGATTTTTTGCTCTTTTTTGGTCAGCTTGGTCATTTCCAGCACTGCTGCAACATTGTCTTCAACCGAAAGTTTGCGAAAGATGGAAGCCTCCTGGGGCAGGTACCCAATGCCCATCTGGGCCCTTTTGTACATGGGCATCTTGGTGATGTTGAGCTCATTCAGGAACACCTCACCTTCGTCAGGTTTGATGAGGCCTACCACCATGTAGAACGATGTTGTTTTACCTGCACCATTGGGGCCCAGCAGGCCCACGATTTCTCCCTGCTTTACTTCAACAGAAACATCATTCACAACAGTCCTGTTGTTGTAACGTTTGATCAGGTGCTTGGTATGGATGGTAAGGTTCATCTTCAACTGCAAATGTATCAAATTTCATCAGCATATAATCTGTACTTTTGCCTTCCAGACCAAGCCATACTGCAAATATGAAAGTAATCGATTACATCAACCAGGCCAAGGATACCATTTTGTCTTATGAAGTTTTGCCTCCGTTGAAGGGCAAAAACATCAATTCCTTGTTTCAGCACCTTGACCCATTGATGGAGTTCAAGCCCTCTTTCATCAATGTCACGTATCACAGGAGTGAACATGTGTCCAAGCAGCAGAAGGATGGATCGGTTGAGCGGGTGGAAGTCAGGAAGCGCCCCGGCACCGTGGGCATTTGTGCTGCCATCATGAACCATTATCAGGTGGATGCGGTTCCGCACCTCATCTGTGGAGGATTTACAAAAAGAGAAACTGAAGATGCATTGATAGACCTCAATTTTCTGGGGATTGACAATGTGTTGGTTTTGCGTGGCGATGCAGCCAAAGGAGACAATGGATTCATCCCTGAACCCAACGGAAACAATTATGCCATTGACCTGTTGCGCCAGGCAGATCGCCTCAACAATGGCTTGTATCTTGAAGAGGATATCCTGGATGGATTCAAGACCAATTTCTGCCTGGGTGTTGCGGGATATCCTGAAAAGCATTTTGAAGCCACCAGCCTGGAAGAAGATCTTGGACACCTGAAAGCCAAGGTGGATGCGGGTGCAGAATACATTGTTACCCAGATGTTTTTTGACAATGCAAAATATTTTGATTTTGTGGACAGGTGCAGGGCTGCCGGAATCAATGTTCCCATCGTGCCAGGTTTGAAGCCTCTGACCAACAAAAAGCAACTCTCTGCGATACCCAGGATTTTCAATGTGGAGCTTCCTGAAGACTTGGTCAATGCCATGAACAGCAGCCTTACCGATGAGGGCTGTGAAAAAGTGGGAGAGGAGTGGCTGATTCACCAGTCAAAGGAATTGAAGAAAGCTGGTGTACCTGTCTTGCATTATTAT
>CAITQQ010000187.1 GCA_903894575.1 uncultured bacterium | reverse complement strand
CCCTTCATCTGCGACATGACTTCCACCTGCTGCATGTACTTGTCTTCCATCTCTGTGAAATAGAGTTTCATCGAAGGTGTAACAGGAATCATTTCATTGATGGTTGAGAGTGATCCTGCAATCACAATCATGATCAACATGATGATGATGGCGGTTCCGTATGTTTTCCAAGAAGACTTCCCCGAAAAACCCAACAACTGCAAGGGTTTTGTATTGATGATCCTGGCGGTGAGCAGGGCAGGAACAAGAAAAATAAAAACCGAAAGCAGGGTCTGCGTAACCCTTACCTGGTTGGCAAAGGCAGGATTGCTCATGGATAATTGCATGTCTGCCATCCCCTGACCCGTCATGAGTTTCCAGACAAAAAAAGAAAGAAAACCTCCGACCATGAACCCAACACCCATCAGGCCAATCAAAATAAACAAGCCCGATTTCTCATTCAACCCCGGTCTGTTTTCCATTTGCTGTTCCATAATTGTTATTTGTAACTTTGCAACAATTGAATGATAAAGATAGGCAACATAATATTATCTGACTTCCCGCTTTTGTTGGCCCCCATGGAAGATGTCAGTGATCCTCCATTTCGTGCAGTATGCAAGAAACATGGTGCAGACCTGATGTATACAGAATTCATCAGCAGTGAAGGGTTGATCAGGGATGCCATGAAGAGCAGGCAGAAACTGGATATTTTTGAAGAAGAAAGGCCGGTGGGCATCCAGATTTTTGGGGGTGATGAAGAGGCCATGGCCATCAGTGCTGGCATTGTTGATGCAGTTAATCCCGATTTGCTGGACATCAATTTCGGATGCCCAGTGAAAAAAGTGGTCTGCAAGGGTGCAGGCGCTGCCGTGTTGAAAGACATCGACCTCATGGTCAGGCTAACAAAGGCGGTAATCAATTCATGTAATGTGCCTGTTACGGTGAAAACCAGGCTGGGATGGGATTTCGACAGCATCAACATCATTGAAGTAGCAGAAAGATTACAAGACATCGGTGTTCAGGCATTGTCTATTCATGGAAGAACAAGAAGCCAACTGTACAAAGGAGAGGCCGACTGGAGCTGGATCGCCAAAGTAAAGGAACATCCCAGGATCAAGATTCCCATTTTTGGAAATGGCGATATTGACTCTCCACAAAAAGCTTTGGAATACAAAAACAAATATGGTGTCGATGGCATCATGATCGGAAGGGCCGCCATTGGCTATCCCTGGTTTTTCCGTGAGGTGAAACATTATTTTGCAACAGGTCAAACACTTCCCCCGCCCACAATCGAAGAAAGGCTGGAGGTGATCCGTCAACACCTCCGCGCATCGGTTACCTGGAAAGGCCCGAGAATAGGGATTTTCGAGATGAGAAGGCATTATGCCAATTACCTCAAAGGAATCGATAACATCAAGCCATTGCGTTCAAAACTGGTGATGCTGAACACCATGGAAGAGATTGAAGAGACATTGGAAAATTTCAGCACATCGATCTTGTCCGAAGCATGAACTACTCTACCATAGATTCTCCTGCCCTGCTGGTTTTCCCATCTCTTGTCAAAAAAAATATTGCTGAGATGATCAGGATGGTCGGCGATGTAAACCGCCTTCGACCACACATCAAAACACACAAGACGGCAGAAGGCATCCAATTGATGATGGACGCAGGCATCAGTAAATTCAAGTGTGCCACCATTGCTGAAGCCGAGCTGTTGGCCATGACCGGCGCCAAAGATGTATTGCTGGCGCATCAGCCCGTAGGGCCAAAGATTGAACGATTGCAACAACTCACCCTGCAATATCCCCATACCCAATTCTCCACCATTACAGATCACCTTGATGCTGCAAAACAAATTGGTAATGTGTTCGATAAGCAACCGCAAACCATGGGTGTCTATATCGACATCAATGTTGGCATGAACAGGACTGGTATTTCTCCTGATGAAACTGCATTGGCACTCTATGAAGGATTGATGCAAATCAAAGGCGTCCATTTTATGGGACTGCATGTATATGATGGCCAGCACCGCCAGGCAGATCCTGATTTGCGTGAAACCGCCTGTGACGAAGCTTTTCAAGCTGTGTATGGATTGATTGGCCTGATGGAATCAAAAGGATATCCCCGCCCATTCATCATTGCTGGTGGCT
>CAITQQ010000186.1 GCA_903894575.1 uncultured bacterium | reverse complement strand
TTTGATAATATCCTCCAAACCGGGTAGAAAATGCATAGGTAAACAGTTGTTGGGGCTTTGATACAAATTCTGTTCCTGTTGCCTTCCAATGGTGTTTTGAGCCCCTGGCAAGAGTATCCTTGTTGAAATTGGTTGGGTCAAAGGGTTGAAGCAACTGTACATAATCATAGGCAATCCATTGTGTAAAGGTTGCCTGGTTTCTCAGGGTAAGGGTGTAGGCCATGAAAGTCGTATTGTCGGTAAGCCTTAACCTGTCTGTATAATAATTGTAACTGCTCAGTTTGAGAGAGTGGCTGGTGATTTTCTTGTTTCTGCTGAAAAACGTTTTTGTAATTCCAGGGGTAAGCTTGATGAAATCCTTGCGGGGAACATATCCCACTTCTGCGGTATAGTTCTTGCCTACATATTCTTGTTGCCAGCTGAACAACCATTTCTTGCTGCTGTATTGGATATTGGCGGCATGAACCCATTCTTCCTTGTTGGTGTTTTTGGAGAATGATTTCATCAGCACAGCCTTGCCCGTCCAGAGGTTGTTGGCAGAGGCCAGGTTGTATTCCATCCCAATGTTTCGGTTGAATGGATTGGTTGCCATAGAAGCATCTTTTTTGCCCCATGACACCTGATCACGGTTGACCACCAACAGCCCAATATTGGATCTTGCAAATACCCTTCTTTGCAGTGCAAAAACGGTATAGTTCTGTGCCATTGTCTTGTTTGCAGGATTTTCACCAGTTTGCATGTTCATCAGTCCCATCCTCCAATCCTTGTTCAGTTTTCCGCTAAGCCTGGCGCCAAATTGAATGGGAGCATTCAGTCCTATTCTTCTTGAGAAAAATGGCCTGATGCCAGCATATCCAAAATTGGAAAACTGATCACCATTTTCAAGGAAAAACTGTCTTCTCTCCGGGAAAAACAACTCAAAACGGTCAAGGTTGGTCACCTGCCTGTCGACCTCTACCTGTGAGAAATCCGGGTTCACGGTAAGATCAAGATTCAAGGAAGAAGTGATGCCTATTTTGGCTTCCAGTCCGATCTCTTTTTTGAAAACAGTCTTTGTGCCTGCACTGTAATTCTTGCTGCCGCTGGTCAGCACATAGGGAATTGCAGAAATATTGGAGCCGGCCTCAGGTGGTGCCTCATCCCAAATCAACTGACCACTGTATGCCAAGGTGGCGGTAGGGAACTGTCTTGGCACCGGCGCCCAACTTGATTTTTCAGCCATGGTGATGTCCAACCGACTGAAGTTGATTCCCCAAGTTTTGATGCCGTTTTTGTAACGAATGGTTTTGAAAGGGATGGCTGCTTCCCAAATCCATTTGTCCTGGTAATTTTTTACGGCAGAGCTCCATTTGTTGTCCCAGTTCAGGTCTACCTTTCCACCGTCATACATGATGCCGTCCCATTGTGCTCCAGCAGCATTAGACCCAAAACTGAAGCCGTTTGTTTGGTCGTCGAAGGGGTCCATGAAAAGAAGGAAATTATCATTCTTGCCAAAAACAAAATCCCGTTTAAGGGATTCAACCATGTATGCCTGATCGGGTTTGTTGTAGCAGATGGCAATCAAGTATAAATGTTCGCTGTCATAACTCATTTTGACTGCTGTCTTCACCAGGGATTTGCTGGTGTCCATGGGCAATACCATGTTGAAGTTGTCGGCAGTTTCAGCCATTGACCAAGCATCATCGATGACCCCATCAATCAAAATTGGCCTGGGCGTTTTTTTGATATGGTAATTGATGTCATCATTCTTCCGTTGAGCCAATAGGAACAGGGGAGATGCAATGAGCAGCAATACAATCGGAACAATCCGAATGGACAATATGTGGCGTTGATAAGCTATCAGGCTACTGCTTTCTTTACCAGATCTGCAGCTTCGCTGAGAAGGATGGCACTTTGTACTTTCAATCCACTCTCATCGATCAGTTTCTTGGCTTCAACGGCGTTGGTGCCTTGTAAGCGAACAATGATCGGAATATTGATGTTGCCTAGATTTTTATATGCCTCAATTACACCTGAAGCAACCCTGTCGCAGCGTACAATACCACCAAAAATATTGATGAGGATGGCCTTTACATTCGGATCCTGCATGATGATCTTGAATCCAGCCTCTACTGTTTGAGCGTTGGCCGTACCGCCTACATCAAGGAAGTTGGCAGGCTCGCCACCACTGAGTTTGATCATGTCCATGGTTGCCATGGCAAGACCAGCACCATTGACCATACAGCCTACATTGCCATCAAGTTTCACAAAGTTGAGGTTGAATTTTCCTGCCTCCACTTCTGTTGGATCTTCTTCAGAAAGATCACGCATGGCAGCAAGGTCAGCATGCCTTCCGAGTGAATTTTCATCAATGCCCATTTTGCAGTCTACAGCAATGATTTTGTCATCAGCTGCCTTGAAAAGGGGATTGATTTCAAGCATAGAACAGTCAAGACCTACATAGGCATTATAGAGGTTGGTCACAAACTTGACCATATTTTTGAATGCGTCTCCGGTTACACCCAGGTTGAAAGCAATTTTCCTTGCCTGAAAAGGAAGCAAACCGCCAGATGGATGCACAGACTCCCTGAAGATTTTTTCAGGCGTATCGTGTGCAACATCTTCAATGTTCATTCCGCCTTCAGTGCTATACATGATGACGTTTTGGCCAGTTGCCCTGTCAAGCAGGATAGAGAGGTAAAATTCTTTTCTTTCTGAAGGTCCATCGTAATACATGTCCTGGGCAACAAGGATTTTACTGACCAGTTTTCCAGTAGGACCTGTTTGAATGGTTACCAATGTACCACCCAGTATTTTTTCTGCAAACTCCTTGATGTCCTCAAGGCTTTTGCCAACTTTTACACCATTGATGCCTGTTTCTATCACCTGTCCCTTGCCACGTCCACCAGCGTGGATTTGTGCTTTTACCACAGCAAACTTGCTTCCACTTTTTTCTTTTATCTGCTCATATGCTGCAGCGGCCTCTTCTACAGAGCTACAGGCAAATCCTTCTTGAACAGGTACATTGTATTTCTTGAGCAGTTCCTTGGCTTGGTATTCGTGGAGGTTCATCTGAAATTATTTTTGCAAATATACTATAGCATATTCATTTTCAAGGGCAATATACCCAATAAAAAAGGGGGCATGGAAATGCCCCCTGTAAATGGTTGTTTTAAGGAATATTTATTTTCCTTGGTTTTCAGGCCTGAGGCTTCTGACTGTTTTACCAGCCTGCCACATTTCGCTTTCCCTGAGTTCCTTGAGTTCAACCTCAAGTTTTTCACGGTAGTCAGGTTGTGAATTGCTATCAATGCTGCGTTGGCTTTCTTTGCCTGCAGCCACGCTATCATAGAGTTCATTGAATACAGGTGCTGTAGCATCCCTAAACTTCTTCCACCAGTCCAATGCACCCCTTTGGGCAGTAGTGGAACAGTTGGCATACATCCAGTCCATTCCGTTCTCTGCTACCAACGGCATCAACGATTGTGTCAGTTCTTCAACTGTTTCATTGAACGCTTCTGATGGAGAGTGGCCCCTTTCACGCAGTACCTGGTACTGTGCTGCAAAGATTCCCTGGATGGCTCCCATGAGCGTACCCCTTTCACCAGTAAGATCACTGAATACCTCTTTTCTGAAATCAGTTTCGAAAAGGTATCCGCTACCAATGGCAATACCAAGGGCAACAACACGGTCATGTGCCTTTCCTGTTGCATCCTGGAAGATGGCAAAGCTGGAGTTCAAACCCCTTCCTTGCAAGAACATCCTTCTCAAAGAAGTTCCTGATCCTTTTGGTGCTACCAGAAACACGTCAACATCTGCTGGAGGCACGATGCCTGTCTGGTGGTTATAGGTAATACCAAAACCATGGGAGAAGTACAATGCCTTTCCTGGAGTCAGGTGTTTTTTTACAGTAGGCCACATCGCGATCTGGGCAGCATCGCTGAGCAGATAGCAGATGATGGTTCCTCTTTCGAGCGCTTCTTCAATTTCAAAAAGTGTTTCACCAGGAACGAATCCATCAGCGATGGCCTTGTCCCAGGTCTTTGAATTTTTACGCTGTCCGACAATGACATTGATGCCATTTTCTTTTTGGTTCAAAGCCTGTCCAGGACCTTGAACACCATAGCCGATGACAGCTACAACTTCATCTTTCAAAACTTCTTGCGCCTTAGCCAGTGGGAATTCTTCACGCGTTACCACGTTTTCTTCAGTTCCACCGAAATTTAACTTTGCCATAAACCTTGTTTTTTGTTTTTAATTGTAGAAAATGTTTAGACCACTTTTGACGCTGCTTCAGCTGCAGAAATGGGTTCATCAATGATATGTTGTGTTGGTTCTGCCAACTCAAATTCTTTAAGTTTTTCGTGAAAGCCCTTGCTGTCCTTGA
>CAITQQ010000185.1 GCA_903894575.1 uncultured bacterium | reverse complement strand
GTGCAAACGACGTGTCAAGTAACCGGCATCAGCCGTCTTCAACGCTGTATCGGCAAGACCCTTACGGGCACCGTGCGTGGAGATGAAGTATTCCAATACACTCAGACCGTCTTTGAAGTTGGAAAGGATTGGATTCTCGATGATCTCAGAACCGGATGAACCACTTTTACGTGGCTTGGCCATGAGTCCGCGAATACCGGCAAGCTGCTTAACCTGCTGCTTGCTACCCCTTGCTCCAGAGTCAAGCATCATGTAAACAGAGTTGAAGCCCTGCTTATCAGTTGCCATCGCACGGATAAGTGTTTCTGTAACTTTAGTATCGACCCTTGACCAAATGTCAATGATCTGGTTGTAACGTTCGTTGTTGGTGATCAATCCCATGTTGTAATTGTCCCATACTTCCTGAACTTCGCCGGAAGCCTGGTCAATCATCGCGTCTTTAGGCACATCCAATACAAGGTCTTGGATATTGAATGACAATCCACCCCTGAAGGCCATGCGGAAACCGAGTTCCTTGATGGCATCGAGGAATTTGGCGGTTGTTGGTACATTGGTGATCTTGATGATGTTACCAATGATTTCGCGAAGGCTCTTTTTGGTGAGCAATGCATTTACAAAACCAACTTCGCTAGGAACTGATTGGTTGAAAAGTACACGACCTACAGTAGTTTCAAGCAGTTTGAACTCCAGGATACCCGCTTCGTTCCTTACATTGGTTTTCACCTTGATGTAAGCATGCAGGTCAACCTTTCCTTCGTTATAGGCAATGATCACTTCTTCAGCACTGTAGAAGCGCATTCCCTCTCCTTTCACCACATCAACATCGGTATTGCGCTTGCCCTTTGTGATATAATACAAACCTAGTACCATGTCCTGAGAAGGAAGGGTGATCGGCGTACCATTTTGTGGGTTGAGGATATTGTGTGAAGCCAGCATCAACAGCTGTGCTTCCAAGACGGCAGCATGGCTGAGGGGTACGTGTACCGCCATCTGGTCACCGTCAAAGTCGGCGTTGAAAGAAGAACAAACCAGCGGGTGAAGCTGGATGGCCTTTCCTTCTACCAATTTAGGCTGGAAGGACTGGATAGACAAACGGTGCAGTGTTGGGGCACGGTTCAGCATGATCGGATGACCTTTCAATATATTTTCAAGGATATCCCAAACGATCGCTTCCTTGCGGTCAACCAGCTTGCGGGCTGATTTTACGGTCTTTACGATACCCCTTTCAATGAGCTTTCTGATGATGAATGGCTTGAACAATTCCGCTGCCATGTCTTTGGGAAGACCGCACTCATGGAGCTTCAACTCAGGTCCTACAACGATAACCGAACGACCAGAATAGTCAACACGCTTACCCAGGAGGTTCTGACGGAAACGACCTTGCTTACCTTTCAATACATCACTGAGAGATTTCAATGCACGTCCGCCTTCTGCCTTAACAGCATTTGACTTACGGCTGTTGTCAAACAATGAGTCAATGGCTTCCTGCAACATCCTCTTTTCATTCCTCAAGATTACCTCAGGAGCCTTGATCTCGAGCAAACGCTTGAGACGGTTGTTCCTGATGATTACCCTGCGGTAAAGATCGTTCAGATCAGATGAGGCAAAACGGCCACCATCCAGAGGAACCAGCGGTCTGAGTTCTGGTGGGATGACAGGAATATATTGCATAACCATCCACTCAGGACGGTTCACGATTCTTGAATTGGCGTCACGGAAAGACTCTACCACACTCAAACGCTTCAAGGCATCAGCCTTACGCTGCTGTGAAGTTTCTGTGGCTGCAGAGTTCCTGAGGGTATAGCTCAATGAATCAAGGTCAATTCTCAAGAGCAGATCATGTACTGCTTCAGCACCCATCTTGGCGATGAACTTGTTCGGATCTTCGTCAGGGAGATATTGGTTCTCTTTTGGCAAGGTATCCAACAGGTCGAGGTACTCCTCTTCTGTGAGCAGGTCTCCCTGCTTTTTGCCCTTATCTTCCATGATACCTGGCTGTATCACTACAAAACGCTCGTAATAAATGATGCTTTCCAGCTTCTTGGAGCTAATGCCCAGCAAGTAACCAATCTTGTTCGGCAAGCTCTTGAAGTACCAAATGTGAACTACAGGAACCACCAGCTTGATGTGCCCCATGCGTTCACGGCGTACTTTCTTTTCGGTCACCTCTACACCACAACGGTCACAAACAATACCCTTGTAACGGATCCTCTTGTACTTTCCGCAAGCACATTCGTAGTCTTTCACTGGACCAAAAATCTTTTCACAGAACAGACCATCGCGCTCGGGCTTGTAGGTTCTGTAGTTGATGGTCTCTGGTTTCAACACCTCACCAAAAGACCTGTCCAGGATAGAATCCGGGGACGCAATGCTGATGGTGATCTTTGAAAAAGTAGATTTTGGGCGATTGTCTCTTTTGATAGCCATAATAAGATATCTGTTTTACAATGTTCTAGTACCACTATAGCTTCACCGTCCGGCTGTTTAGAGCCAATCAAATATTATTGAAAATCAATAATTTATGAACAAACAGGGTAGAAAAAAATAGGGGCATGCCAAATTTAAGGATGGCAAAAGTACTCAAAACAGCGGAAATAACAATAAATTTCTTTGGAAAAAGCTGTTTTTTAACCGTTCGTGAGGGCGGCGGCCCTGATCCTGAAATGAGAAGAGATCACCTCCTGAACGGGAACGTTCTTGATTTTGCTTTCCAGCCAGGAGAGGATATCGAGGTACATGAAGGATCTGCTTTCCATGGGATTGCCCTCCACCCGCTTCAATTTCTCAAAAAGTGTCAGAAATCCTTGCCTCAAAGCCGCCTTTTCGAGCGCAAATGCGCTCCGCAGAAAAGAAAAAATCTCATTTTCAACCACACTGAGGTTTTTCATTTTGGACATGAACCGGTAAACGGACCTCACCTGGCTTTCCAGGATGATGTCATTGCCCAGCTCGTAATGGGCAATCAAGTGCAGCAACCGCGCATAACACTGAAGATCGGAACGCAGGTCGGCCTTCCAATGGATGATTTTGTTGAGGTAGACAATCGTATTGTCATAATCCCCGCATCCAAAGTATAAACAAGCAATTTTATAATAGAAAATCAAGGTGCGGTGTCGGTCCAGCTGCATTTCAAACTCAAGAAGCTTCTCCTCAATGGTTGGCACAAGGTTCAATCCCTCAGAAAAACTGCCATCCAAAAAATGCATGTTGATTTTAGCAAGATAGAGATACACAAATCCCTGTACCCTAGTATTGATGCTGGCCTGGCCTTCCTTTGATGCATAAAAATCCTCGAAGCGTTTGATGTCCTGGTCAAATTTTCTGTCATTGCGCAACATGAAATGGGCATTCAAAAGGTTGTGCATCCCTTTGATGAAATGTTGAGGCTCAACCTTCATCATTTGCGGCTCTTTCTCAAAAAGATCAACCCAGCGCTGGCAGTTTTTATAATATGTCAAAAAATCCTGTAAAATAAAGCCGAACCAGGCATGGCTTTGAAAGAAATAAAGCTTTTCATAAAAGCCAGTGTACTCCCCTGCTCTTTCCGGCATTCTTTCCTGAAAAAACAGCCTGATGGCTGCTTCATCCCTTTCGTCGCGGATATGGCCGTTCTTAATATACCAACCATAAAGTTGCAAGGCCAAACTGCTGAGCTTGCCCACCATCGCCAACCGGTCGTTCAATTCATCCACTTCCTGGGTCAAGCGCTCGGCCCTGTCTTCGAAGCTTCGGGTGATGTGCAGGGTTTCAATCTTTTTTTCAAAAAACAAAGCCTGTAACCAAAAGGTCATCTGGTTGTATTGTTTTGCCAGGTCCTTGGTCTTTTGGAGCATTTTAAGGCTCTGGTGGTACAAACCCTTGTTGTACAGCATCCGGGCATAGTCTAAGTGTTCATGCAGTTGCATGTCAATGGACTGTTCATTTCTGAGCAGGCGGAGGCTAGCAAGAATCTGCTTGTAAAGATGGGCTTTGAGGTTGGACAGCTGCTGTTTTTGTAAGGCAGGATTTCGTTTGAGTAACAACTCCTCATCATAAACATCTGCCTTATCAATAGCATCAAAAAGGGTGATGATTTTGAGGTCATCCGTTGCCGCATTCCTTCCTACATAAAGCTTGAAATTGCGCTTTTCCCCTTTTTCAAGGGTCTTGATGAGCAAGAAGAGTTCGTCAGCAGACCGGTTAGGCATCGTAATTGTCTTTCAGTAAAATCCTTGCCGGATACGCATTTCAGCAAAATCCATGGCGTTTACACAGCGTAAATTACGACGCATTTTGGGTAAAAAAGAAAAAATGAATGCCTTAACTTGGCAGTAAGGCCAAATAAACGCACTCAACATGGAGTGAAATGGCAAAAAGAACAACATGGCAGATCAAAAAATTTTCATCTTCGATACCACATTGCGCGATGGCGAACAAGTGCCTGGTTGCAAACTCAATACCAAGGAAAAAATTGAACTGGCCCTTGCGCTGGAAGCCTTGGGCGTAGACATCATTGAAGCAGGGTTCCCTATCTCAAGCCCCGGTGATTTCGAATCGGTGACTGAGATTTCCAAAATCATCACCAACGCTACCGTATGTGGGCTTTCTCGTGCAGTGGAAAAGGATATTGAAGTGGCCGGTCTGGCACTGAAACATGCCAAAAGGGGGAGAATTCATACTGGTATTGGCACATCCGATTCACACATCAAAAGCAAGTTCAACAGCAACAGGGATGAAATCCTTGTAAGGGCTGTTCAGGCTGTGAAATGGGCCAGGAATTTTACCGACGATGTTGAGTTTTATGCCGAAGATGCCGGCCGTACCGACAACGAATATCTTGCAAGGGTTGTGGAGGCCGTGATTGCAGCAGGAGCAACAACGGTGAACATCCCCGACACCACAGGGTACTGCCTGCCAACCCAATATGGCGAAAAGATTGCCTTCTTAAAAAACAATGTATCGAATGTAGACAAAGCCGTCCTCTCCTGCCATTGTCACAATGACCTTGGCCTGGCCACAGCCAACTCCATTGCCGGTGCCATGAATGGTGCAAGGCAAATCGAGTGCACCATCAATGGATTGGGTGAACGTGCCGGAAACACTGCCTTGGAAGAAGTAGTGATGGTATTGAAGCAACATGCGCATTTGGGGCTTTATACCAACATCGATGCAACACAACTCAATCCGCTGAGCAGACTGGTTTCAGAAACCATGCGCATGCCTGTTCAACCCAATAAAGCCATAGTGGGTGCGAATGCATTTTCGCATTCTTCTGGCATCCACCAGGATGGTTTCTTGAAAGATTCACAAACCTATGAGATCATCAGACCTGAGGAAGTGGGTGCGGAGACCTCCAAAATTGTGTTGACGGCAAGGAGTGGAAGATCAGCACTGGCCTATCGTTTCAAGAATCTGGGACATGAATTCAACAGGAACGATATCGACTTCTTGTATGATCAGTTTCTGCAATTGGCAGACACCATCAAAGAGGTGCAGGATGCAAACCTCAACTCTCTTGCAGTACAATACCTTGAAAAAAAATAAACAACAGTGAGCGCCAACAAACATATTGCAATCATACCAGGAGATGGCATCGGACCAGAGGTTACGAACCAGGCCATCCGTGCGCTTGATGCAATAGGAAAAAAGTTTGGGCACCACTTCACATACAGCTTTGCATTGATGGGCGCAGATGCCATCGACAAGACGGGAGATCCGCTGCCACAGCAATCCATCGACATTTGCAAACAAGCCGATGCCATCCTATTGGGTGCTGTGGGTCATCCCAAATATGATCTCGACCCATCTGCAAAAGTCAGGCCTGAACAGGGTTTGCTCAAAATCAGGAAAGAACTTGGACTTTTTGCCAACATCAGGCCGGTGTCAACCTATCCTTCCCTCTACCATTTGTCTCCGGTGAAATCAAGTCTGCTGGAACACGTAGATATTGTCATCTACAGAGAATTGACAGGTGGCATATATTTTGGAAAAAAAGAATTGAATGAAGCCGGAACAGAGGCCTCAGATTTGTGCATTTACAACAAAGATGAAATCACAAGGATCGCCCATCTTGCCTTCAGCCATGCACAACAGAGAAAGCGAAAATTAACCTTGGTGGATAAATCCAATGTATTGGAAACATCGAGGCTCTGGCGCAAAACCGTTACAGCCATGGCTGTAGATTATCCTGAAGTTGAATTGAATTGCATGTATGTAGACAATGCAGCCATGCAGTTGATCATCAACCCTGCACAATTTGATATCATCCTGACAGAAAATATGTTTGGCGATATCCTGAGCGATGAAGCCAGTGTATTGGCTGGATCATTGGGCATGTTGCCCTCGGCATCGATCGGCACAGGAACAGCGCTGTTTGAGCCCATTCACGGCTCTTATCCACAAGCCGCAGGCAAAGACATTGCCAATCCAATCGGTGCCATTCTTTCTGCCGCCATGATGCTGGATCATCTGGAGATGAAAGAAGAAGCCAATACCATCAGGCATGCCGTGGAATGGACAACACAAAATGGATTTGTCACCAAAGACATTGATCCGATGAATTTTTATTTCACTTCAACCATCGGAGAACTGATCAGTGATTGCATCATGAACAAAACGGATGAGGCCATCCACAAAGCAAATATTCAAATCAGAAAATCAACGATTATCTAAAAAACATACCATGAGCGAATTGAACAAATACAGCAAAACCATTACCCAAGACCCTACGCAACCTGCCGCACAGGCCATGTTTTACGGCATTGGTCTTACAGATGAAGACCTGGCCAAGGCACAGGTGGGTATCGCCAGCATGGGTTGGGATGGAAATACCTGCAATATGCATCTGAATGAATTAGCGGCAGACATCAAAAAAAGCGTTTGGGCCCATGACCTTGTAGGACTTACATTCCATACGATTGGCGTCAGCGATGGCATGTCCAACGGAACAGATGGCATGCGGTATTCATTGGTAAGCCGTGATGTGATTGCAGATTCAATTGAGACAGTTTGTGGTGCACAGTATTATGACGGACTCATCACGGTACCCGGCTGTGATAAAAACATGCCAGGGTCTATCATGGCCATGGGCCGTTTGAACAGGCCTTCCATCATGGTATATGGCGGTACAATTGCCCCAGGACACTACAAGGGTGAAGACCTGAATATCGTTTCTGCATTTGAAGCATTGGGCAAAAAAATTGCGGGACAACTGGATGAGAAAGATTTCAAAGGAATTGTCATGCACTCATGCCCTGGCGCAGGTGCCTGTGGTGGAATGTACACAGCGAATACCATGTCTTCAGCGATTGAAGCCCTGGGAATGAGTCTCCCCTATTCTTCTTCTAACCCCGCACTGAGTGAAGACAAAAAAAGGGAATGTGTCGAAGCAGGAAAAGCCATCAGGGTCCTGTTGGAAAAGGACATCAAGCCTTCGGACATCATGACCAAAAAGGCGTTTGAAAATGCATTGACCATCATCGTCACCCTCGGCGGTTCAACCAATGCAGTGCTGCACATGATTGCCATGGCGCACAGTGTTGGACTCACCCTCACACAAGACGATGTACAGGCCACAAGCGACAAAGTGCCTGTCATTGCAGACTTCAAGCCCAGTGGCAAATACCTGATGGAAGACCTGCACAATATTGGCGGCCTTCCTTTGGTCATGAAATACTTGTTGAGCAAAGGAATGATTCATGGAGACTGCATGACGGTGACAGGCAAAACTGTTGCAGAAAACCTCGCTTCAGTCCCCAACATTGAATTTGAAAAACAACAGATCATTCGCCCCATTGAGCATCCGTTCAAAGCAAACGGACATCTTCAAATCCTTTACGGCAATATCGCAGAAGGTGGCAGTGTAGCCAAGATCAGCGGAAAAGAAGGTGAAAAATTCGTTGGGCCTGCCCGTGTTTTCAATGGTGAGAAAGAACTCATCCATGGCATCAGCAGTGGCAAGGTTCAAAAAGGTGATGTAGTGGTTATCAGGTATGTAGGCCCAAGAGGCGCGCCGGGAATGCCTGAAATGCTGAAGCCTACATCGGCCATCATTGGTGCCGGATTGGGAAAGGATGTTGCATTGATCACAGACGGCAGGTTCAGTGGCGGAACCCATGGTTTTGTGGTAGGACATATCACGCCTGAGGCTTTCGATGGTGGAACCATGGCTTTGATTGAAGACAATGATATCATTGAGCTTGATGCTACCCTGAATAAAATCAATGTGATGGTGGATCAGTCTGTGCTCGACGAAAGAAAAAGAAACTGGAAGCAACCTCCATTGAACGCAACAAAGGGAATCCTCTACAAATACGCAAAACAAGTGACCACGGCTGCTGAAGGCTGTATCACAGACAAATAAAAACAGATCTATGCAAACTGAAATGATCAATGAACAAACGGATGCTGCTGCACCCATAGAAATTACTGGTGGTGATGCAGTGATGCGTGCACTGGTTGCTGAAGGTGTTGACACCATTTTTGGATATCCAGGTGGGGCCATCATGCCTATTTATGACGCCCTTTACGATTACCGCGACCAGCTGGAACATATTCTGGTAAGACACGAACAAGGTGGCATTCATGCAGGTCAGGGATATGCAAGAACCTCTGGCAGAACAGGTGTAGTATTTGCTACCTCTGGCCCCGGAGCAACCAATCTTGTCACCGGACTGGCCGATGCAATGATCGACTCAACTCCCCTTGTCTGCATCACCGGTCAGGTTTTTGCACACCTCTTGGGAACAGATGCCTTCCAGGAAACCGATGTCATCAACATCACCACACCAGTTACCAAATGGAACTATCAGGTGACCGATGCCAATGAGATTCCTGAAGCACTCGCCAAGGCATTTTACATTGCCAAAAGTGGAAGACCTGGCCCCGTGTTGATAGACATCACCAAAAATGCGCAGCTTCAAAAATTCAGCTATACGGGTTACAAACCCTGCAACCATATCCGCAGCTACAGACCAAAGCCTGTCGTAAGAAAAGAATTTACTGCTGCAGCAGCAGACATGATCAACAAGGCAGAACGCCCGCTGGTCATCTTTGGTCAAGGCGTTATACTGGGTCGTGCTGAAAATGAATTCAAGGCCTTCATCGAAAAATCAGGCATGCCGGCAGCCTGGACCATACTGGGTTTGAGTGCATTGTCTACTGACCACCCCTTGAACGTAGGCATGTTGGGTATGCATGGCAATTACGGGCCCAATGTGCTTACCAATGAATGTGATGTATTGATTGCAGTGGGCATGCGTTTTGATGATCGCGTCACAGGAAGACTTGATCGTTATGCAAAACAAGCAAAGGTAATTCACCTGGATATTGACCCCTCAGAGATCGATAAAAACGTGAAAGCAGACGTGCCTGTCTGGGGAGACTGCAAAGAAACGCTTCCCATGATCACTGCTTTGTTGGAGAAAAAAGACCACAGCAGCTGGGTGAACAAGTTCAGTGAATGCATGGAAAAAGAAAAGGAGGCGGTCATCAATGAAGAGCTTCATCCATCAACGGATATCCTCACCATGGGAGAAGTGATCGAGCAGCTGAACATACTGACAAATGGCGATGCTGTTATCGTTACCGATG
This sequence comes from uncultured bacterium, assembly GCA_903894575.1. Classification (GTDB taxonomy): domain Bacteria; phylum Bacteroidota; class Bacteroidia; order Chitinophagales; family Chitinophagaceae; genus Pollutibacter. The sequence goes on along the minus strand of CAITQQ010000185.1, from coordinate 1,016 downwards.
TGGGACAACACCAGATGGTTGCCTGTCGCTATGCCAAATTCAACCAGTCCAAAAGCAATGTTACCTCTGGCGGATTGGGAACAATGGGATTTGCCCTTCCGGCTGCAATGGGTGCAAAATATGGTGCCAAAGACCGAACTGTTGTGGCGGTTATTGGAGATGGTGGTGTTCAAATGACCATTCAGGAACTGGGCACCATCATGCAAAACAACATCAACGTAAAAATCCTGATTCTCAACAACCGTTTCCTGGGAATGGTAAGGCAATGGCAGGACCTTTTCCATGAAAAACGGTATTCTTTTGTAGACATTGCCAGCCCCGACTATGTAACGGTAGCCAAAGGATACAAGATTGAAGGAAATTCCATTGAGGAAAGAAAAGACCTTATTGGCGCTTTGGAAACCATGCTGAAACATGACGGGCCATATTTGCTGGAAGTATTTGTGGGGAAAGAAAACAACGTTTTCCCTATGGTGCCCCAAGGCTGTGGTGTTGGCGAGATCAGACTTAAATAATTGACCATGAAACAGGAATATACACTGACCATTTATACAGAAAACCAGGTTGGCTTGCTCAACAGGATTGCCATCATGTTTTCCAGAAGAAAAATCAATATTGAAAGCATGAATACATCCCCTTCAGAGATTGAAGGCATTCATCGCTTCAATATCCTGATCAACGAAACAGAAGACGTTGTAAGAAAAATCGTCCGCCAGATTGAAAAGCAGGTTGATGTACTCAAAGCTTATTTCAATACCAACGACACCATCATTTGGCAGGAACTCGCACTGTACAAGGTTCCTACAGCCATCATTGCTGAAAAAGTAAAAGTGGAAAGGCTGCTGAGAACCTATGGTGCCAGGGTGGTTGCCATCAGGTCTGATTATACCATTTTCGAAACAACAGGACAAAGGGAAGAAACAGATACCCTGCTGAAGGTGTTGGGTGAATATGGCCTGATTGAATTTGTGAGGAGTGCAAGGATTGCCATCATCAAGGACAGCAAAGGCTTTCAT
>CAITQQ010000184.1 GCA_903894575.1 uncultured bacterium | reverse complement strand
GGGATGGCTTATATTTGTGCTTCGAACAATAACTGTTTCAAATGCCTCTTACAAGAGAAGAAGATTTCAACGCACAGCTTTCAGGGTCCATGTCGGAACCCGAAACCGGTTCCAATAGTTGGTTCAAGAGACGCAAGAAAGGGATCAGTACATCTACTGCTGAGAAAAAAGAAGCACCGGATGGACTTTGGACAAAGTGCCCTGATTGCAAGTATACCTGTACAACAGTAGAATTGAAGGAAAATTTCTCTGTATGCCCCAAATGCCAATACCATCACCGTATTGGAAGTGCGGAATACTTTGATATACTTTTTGATGATCAGCAATACCAAGAAATGTTCGCAGAGGTGCGGTCAATCGATTTTTTGGGCTTCAATGATCTCAAACCTTATAAGAAGCGTCTTGATGATGCCTACGAAAAAACTGGGCTCCATGATTCCATCACTGCTGCCCATGGGAAAGTCAATGGACAGGATCTTGTGGTTTGTTGCATGGATTTTAATTTCATCGGTGGTTCATTGGGCAGTGTAATGGGTGAAAAAATTGCAAGATCAGCAGATTACTGCCTCAAGCATAGGATTCCCTTTATGATCATCAGCAAAAGTGGCGGAGCCCGCATGATGGAAAGTGCATTTTCCCTGATGCAGCTTCCCAAAACAATTGGTAAGATCAGCAGGCTTGCTGTTGCCGGAATTCCATACATTTCACTCTGTACAGACCCAACTTATGGTGGTACAACCGCATCCTTTGCCATGGTGGGAGACATCAATATCGGTGAACCCAAGGCCATGATTGGTTTTGCTGGCCCGCGTGTCATCAAGGAAACGATCAAGCGTGATCTGCCCGAAGGATTTCAAACCTCCGAGTTTGTCATGGATCATGGATTCCTTGACATGATTGTTGCCAGGAAAGATCTAAAGGAACGTCTTGCTACATTGCTAGGACTTTTTGCCAGCTAACTGCATTTTTCAACTGTATCTTGTGCGTTCAATAAACAATGGAACTCAGAAACAAATCTGCCACATTCGAGTATTTCATCGAAGACAAATTCGATGCGGGCATGGTTTTGACGGGTACAGAGGTAAAAGCAATACGAGATGGGCGGGTCAGCTTCAGCGACAGTTATTGCCTGATTGACCGGGGTGAGTTGTATGTCAAAGGACTTCATATTTCACACTATGAATACGGCAGTTATTCAAATCATCCACCTGTACGCGACAGAAAATTGCTGCTGAAAAAAAAGGAGATTTCACGGATTATCCAAAAGCTGAAAGACAAAGGGTTTACCATTATCCCCCTTAAAATTTATTTCAATGAAAGGGGATTTGCCAAAATGCAAATTGGACTGGCAAAGGGTAAAAAACTGCACGACAAACGAGAATCAGTCAAACAACGTGAGTCTGAGCGGGAGATCAAAAGGTACCTGGGTTAATTATTCAACCAATTCACCTAATTCTTTTGTCAATTGGCATTAATTTTTTGGTATTATTGGAGTTTTTCGTCAATTTTGATCAAATGAAAAGAATTTATACAAACAACGGTTGGCATTTTATCTCTGATAAGGGGTAAATCCTATGTTGTATAGTAACATATGTAAAGCCCCGATTATTCGGGGCTTTTATTTTTAAATCAATCAATGCATGGAAAAAACGAACAAGGTTAAGTTGAGCACCACATTCCGAAAGTTGGCTGCAGACCTGTATACTCCTGTTGGTATTTATCTCCGCCTTCGGGATAAGTTCAGGGATACCATTTTGCTGGAAAGTACAGACCACCATACGGCGGAGAATAGTTTTTCTTTCATTGCCATCAATGCCATCGGAGGGATTGAAATCAATGCTAACAACCAGGTGGAGTTCAAGTATCCGGGAGAAATGCCCAAGCGGATTTCCTTGGAAGAAAATACCGTTCCTGATCTTGTTTGGAATTATATGCAGGGATATGAGGTCAAAGATGGTGGAGAAAAGGAATTGAAATTTGCACAAGGATTGTATGGTTATACCGCATATGATGCCATCCCATTCTTCGAAACCATTCAGTTCAGAGAAAAGCCTTACACGACGGCAAAATCAGGAAAGACAAAAACAGATCAGGTTAGCGATGCTATACCGCTGATGCGCTACAGGCTCTACCAATACATCATTGCCATCGATCATTTCAGGGATGAGCTCTACTTGTTGGAAAACCATATCCCCGGTGTTGATGGAGACAAAGATTTGATTGAAAACATCATTTGCGGAAGAGACCTACCACAGTTTCCCTTTGAGTCGACTGGTGTAGAAAGATCCAACCTCACCGATGAGGAATACATCGAAATGGTGAAGAAGGGGATTGCCCATTGCTACCGGGGTGATGTGTTTCAGATTGTATTGAGCAGGAGGTTTGAGCAATCATTCAAGGGCGATGAATTCAATGTGTACCGGGCTTTGAGGATGATCAATCCCTCTCCCTATCTTTTCTTTTTTGATTATGGTGAATACAAACTGATGGGATCATCGCCGGAAAGCCAACTCATCATTGCCAACGGACAGGCCATCGTTCACCCGATTGCGGGAACCTTCAAAAGAACGGGAGATGATTCTACAGACCGAAAAGAAGCAGAACGCCTGTTGCAGGACCCCAAAGAAAATGCAGAGCATGTGATGTTGGTTGATCTTGCAAGGAATGATCTTAGCAGGGTTTGTGATCATGTGAAAGTGGCCCATTACAGGCAGGTAAAATATTATTCCCATGTAATCCATCTGGTCAGTGAAGTGGTGGCCACTGTCAGGGAAAATGCCAATCCATTCTTGTTGATGGCCAAGACATTTCCTGCGGGAACCCTGAGCGGAGCTCCAAAATTCAGGGCCATGGAGTTGATCGATGAATATGAAAAGACAAAACGTTCTTTCTACGGTGGTGCCATTGGCTTTACCGGCTTTGATGGGTCATGCAACCAAGCCATTTTGATCAGAAGTTTCCTGAGCCGCAACAATACCCTCTACTACCAGGCTGGTGCAGGCGTTGTGGCCTCCAGTGTTCCTGAGAGTGAGTTGCAGGAAGTCAACAACAAGTTGGGCGCATTGAAAAAAGCAGTGCTATTTGCCAATGAGATTAACAAAAAATAAAATCATCATATCCCTTGAAACGATTACTGGTTCTTGATAATTATGATTCTTTCACCTATAACCTGGTGCATCTCG
>CAITQQ010000183.1 GCA_903894575.1 uncultured bacterium | reverse complement strand
TGCGGCTGCAGCACAAGGATTTACAGTAGAAAGAAGCTTGGACTATTTCCCTCCCACCTTCAAGGATCAGGAACCTGGCTCAAGAGAGACCATGATGGAGAAAATTAAATCACTTCAATGTGACCTGATCTTCACCATTGCGTTGGTTGAAAAACAAAGCGAGGCAAGGTATGTGCCAGGAAACATGGGATTGTACGGGCCATTTCCTGCCTATGGCTTGAGGTTCAGGGGATATTACTCCTATTGGTATCCTTACATGTATGATCCAGGATACTATGTCACAGACAAGTCCTATTTGATGGAGGGCAACCTTTTCGAAACGTCCACCGAATCGTTGATATGGTCTGTTCAGACAGAGACACTGAATCCACCATCCATAGAAAAATTCAGCAAAAGCTTGATTGACCTGATGTTGAAAAAAGGAATAGAAGACTTGGGCGGTTCAAAATAATTTAAGCGGGAAAATTATCCCTCCAGGAGAGCATTCCTCCCGTCACATTGACAACATTGGTAAAACCAAGCGACTCCAGAACCATTGCAGCCTGTCCGCTTCTGTTTCCGCTGCGGCAATACAAGAAAACCTCTTGATCCTTTAGATGGTCAATGGATTCTGTATCTCCAACCCTGATATCGCCCAAAGGAAGAAGGATTCCACCGATATTGAATTCAGTATGCTCAGCAGGTTCACGAACATCAACCAGGTTCAACGTTTCGCCGGCCTTGATCTTTTCATTGAGTGCTTGTACATCGATTGTTTTCATGTTGCAAAGATAAGATTTGTAAACTTTATTTGATAGGAGCCAGGACGGAATCTGGCCTTCGTTCTGGTTTCACCAAACTCAGTTTGATATCCATCAGTTGGCCTGAACGAATCTTGTTGGCTTGCTGCAGTGCATCATAAGGCATTGGATTCTGCCAGTACACAAACCCCAGCGTAGTGTCAGTGAAATTATCATCCATCAACACTACACCTGCATTGAGTCCGTTGACTTCCATGACCAGTTTAGCTTCCGGGTAAGTAAGTCCAAAAAGGTCTGGCACAGGTATCTCTTCCCCACCCAACCCTGCACCAATCAGCAAATCGATAGAAGATCCCATTCTTATGGGAGAACCTGGCTTGATTGAACTTCCACCACTGAGCTGATCCTTGACAGCATTTTTAGCCATGTCGGGAATAAAGGTTGTATCGCCCATCTTCAAACCAAGCGACTTTAACTCCAGAATGGCATTCCTAAAACTCATCCCAATGAGGTTGGGCATGGCAATGGTTGGAGGAACTGTGCAGTTGATGGTCAGGTAGATGATGCGGTTTACCTTCACGGTTGCTTCTGGATCAGGAAATTGCTTGAGGATGACATTGGGTGCGAGGCTGTCCACATAGATTGAATCCTGCACAACCACTTCAAATCCTTTGCTCTCCAGGTCTGCCACAACAGTACTGTACACTTTCCCTTTCACTTCTGGAACGGTCAGGTACTCACCATGGTTGGTGATGAAATTGAGCAAAAGCAGAAAAGCCCCTACGATGAAAACAGACAGCACAAATCCTGCCAGGATATTCTGCCAAAGTGGCTTTTTGGTGATAAAAGAAAAATTCATTTCATTATTTTTTTACTGTCTCCAGCGCATCATCAATCAACATGCTGTAAAAATCACTGAGCACCAATCCCATTGCTGCTACCTGTTGAGGGATAATGCTTGCGGCACTTTGTCCTGGCACTGTATTGATTTCAAGCAGGTAAGGTTTTTCTTGGTCGGTATTGTAAATAAAATCCATCCGCACCACTCCCCTGCAATTGAAAACAGCATAAATACCAGCAGCAGCATTGCGTATTTTTTCAGCGATTATATCGCTGCAAACTGCTGGAGTAACTTCAACAGACTTACCTTGGTATTTTGCTTCAAAATCAAAGAACTCATTGTCTGTGCTGATTTCAGTGAATGGAAGCGTAATGATTTTCCCTTTTGACCTGAAAACACCAATGGTAAATTCACGTCCACTGATGAATTCTTCAATCAATACCTGGTCGTCTTCTTTGAAAGCTTTTGTGATGGCCTCTTGCATGTCTTCAGCCTTGTTGACTTTGCTCATGCCTATGCTGGAGCCACCATTGTTGGGCTTTACAAAGACTGGCAGCTGCAAGGCTGCAACAGCTTCAGAGGATTGATTGTAGGAAGACTTGAACAAATGCACTGATTTGGCGACATGAAAACCTGAAGCGCCTGCAACGGCTACAGTAAACCGCTTGTTGAATGTGATGGCTGATGTTGTGGCATCACAAGAAGTATAAGGAATATTCAAAAGATCAAAATAGGCTTGCAGTTTTCCATCTTCTCCGGGTGTTCCATGGATACCAATAAAAACTGCATCAAACCTGATCACTTGCGTACCCAGGTCCAGGGAAAAATCACCCTTGTTCAGCATCAATTCAACGCCATCCTTTGTTGTATGAAACCATTTTTCAGGCGTGATATCAATCCGATATACTTCATACTTTGAAAGATCAAGATGTTTTTCAATGGTGATGGCACTTTTGTAAGAGATCACTGCTTCAGAAGAATATCCACCTGTAACAAAGGCGATGACGGATTTACCCATGGACGATATTTTTGGAAAAACGAGAGATATGACAAATATAAGAAAAGGTGAAGGCTTCCGCAGATACCTTCACCTTTATAACTTGTTAAACTGGATTTAGAGGTGTAAACTTTCCTTTTTGGCCATCAATGCCTCAATGGTTTCTACATATAATTCATCCGGAACACAACAATCTACCGGACAAACAGCTGCACACTGCGGCTCTTCATGAAAGCCCTGACACTCAGTACATTTGTTTGGGGTAATATAGTAAGTATCATTGCTGATGGGTGAATTCTTATGGTCTGCATCGACTGCAGAGCCATCCATCAATGTGAATGAACCTTTTACTGAGGTGCCATCAGCTACAGCCCACTCTACACCGCCTTCATAGATGGCATTGTTGGGACATTCTGGTTCGCAGGCTCCACAATTGATACATTCATCGGTAATCTTGATTGCCATGATATTTCAGTATTTTTGATGTTAGTTTATTGCCGTTTCCATCAATGGAACAGCTGTATAAAGATATTGAATGATCTGAAAACGCAAAAATGAATTTAAACAAAAGAATAGAGGTGCTTGGCTTTCTTGGAGAATACCTGAAAGACGACAGCGACTCCTACCAGGAACTCAGATACCGGGCTTTCATGGAGAACAAATGGTTCACCCCCGAGTACATTTTTCAGTCAGGAAAAATGATTGCAGAACAGATGCTGAACAAAGACCAGCTCTCCACCTTTGCGGCTGCATATGGCGTTGAAGAAGGGCTCAAAAACAAAACAATTGGCCTGGTCATTGCGGGCAATATCCCCTACGTGGGCTTCCATGACTTGCTCTGCATCTTTCTTTCTGGGTTCAGGGTGCGGATCAAACCTTCCTCCAAAGACAGTTTCATGATCAAAAACCTCATAGCGGTAGCCTCCGTGGCCTTTCCAGGATTTGAAGATTTGGTTGTCCTCGACGAAATGCTAAAAGGATGTGATGGATACATTGCCACCGGAAGTGACAACAGCGCCCGCTATTTTGAGCATTATTTCAGCAAATACCCACACATCATTCGAAAAAACAGGACTTCTGTTGCTGTTTTGGATGGAAATGAAAGCCAGGAGGAACTCGAAGCCTTGGCTGATGATATCCAGCTGTATTTTGGACTGGGATGCAGGAATGTTACCCAGGTGCTTGTGCCAGAAGAGTATGATTTTGTTCCCCTGCTCAGTGCCATGCGGAAATATGATCACTACCGAGACCATGAAAAATACAGGAACAATTTTGACTACCAGTTGACCATTTCCATCATGAACAACAGGTTCTACATGAGCAATGACTCCATCGTACTGCTTGAAAATGAAAGTCCTTTTTCGCCCATTTCACAACTGCATTACCAGTATTATACCGACAAATCTGCAGCAATTGCTGCACTGGACAAAAACAAGATCCAATGCATTGTAGGAAAGGGTTTTATTCCTTTTGGGGATGCACAAAAACCAGGATTGAGGGATTTCCCCGATGGCATTGACACAATGGAATTCCTGGCATCCTTTCCTTAATTCCTGAAAAATAACCTGCTCTTTTCCACAGAAAACAAACATGCGGCAAAAGAATTTGTTAAATAGGATGACAGGTTGACTGAAATTCAGACATGTTTGCTTAATTGCAGTTGATCAGGCATGCATTTTGTACTTATAAATTTAAATATTTAACCATGAACATCAAACAGACATTATCAGTTGTGCTGATTAGCGCAGTAACCACGACCGTGGCCATGTTTGGTTATGATTCATTCATCCGCAAACAAGGCCCCCTTCAACAAGGCAATGGAAAACTACCTGCCAGCTATGCAGGATTTTTTGACAGCAAAAACAATATACCCGGACAGCCCGTGGATTTTCAACCGGCTTCCCAGGCTGCAGTTCCTGCTGTGGTGCACATCACTACAACCATCGGTGGCAACCAAACCAGCAACAACCTGCCCAAAAACAAACGGAGCAGTCCATTCGGTGATTTCTTTGGAGAGGATCTCTTCAATGATTTTTTCAATGGTCCTCAGACCAGGAATATGCCCCAAAGGGCCAGCGGTTCTGGTGTAATCATCAGTGAAGACGGCTATATTGTAACCAACAACCATGTCATCGAGGAAGCCAATGAAATCATGGTTACCCTGAACAACAAAAAACAATACAAAGCGAAGTTGGTGGGCACAGATCCCAGCAGCGACCTCGCCTTGATCAAGATTGAGGAGAAAGGCTTGAATTTTCTTCTTTATGGCAACTCTGATAACTTGAAACTCGGTCAATGGGTTTTGGCAGTTGGCTATCCCCTGAACCTGGAAACAACAGTCACTGCGGGTATTGTGAGTGCAAAAGCAAGGTCATTGGGCCTCAATGCAAGAAAAAGCAATTCCCCTATTGAGTCGTTCATCCAAACAGATGCTGCCGTGAACCAGGGCAATTCTGGTGGCGCACTGGTAGGGCCCAACGGTGAACTGGTTGGCATCGTTTCTGCCATCGCTTCCCCTACAGGAGCCTATGCTGGCTACTCATATGCGATACCAGTCAACATCGTCAAAAAAATCATCAATGACCTTCTTCAGTATGGTACCGTACAACGCGCCTACCTCGGCATCAGTTACCTGCCAGAAAACGCACCAGAGGCTGAAAAAACCAAACAGAACTACAAAGAAGGCTTGGGTGTGCTGGTGATGGATGTAACAAAAGACGGAGCCATGTCTGGCAGCGGACTGCAGGCCGGAGACTATATCACAAAAATCAATGGCATCAAGGTATCATCTGGCAGCGAGATGGTGGAACAGGTTGCGGGCTACAAACCAGGAGACAAGATTACCGTGCAATACCTCAGGAACGGAAAATCATATACCACCACCGTTTCCTTGAAAAACAAATCGGGCAGCTTTGATATTGTGAAAACAGTCGTTACCGATAAACTCGGAGCAGAATTGCAAACCCTTGACAAGAAAAAGGCCACAGAACTGGGCGTGAAGGGAGGTGTTGTTGTCAGCAGAATCAGTACAGGATTGATTGATGAACAAACTAGGATGAGGGATGGTTTTGTAATCCTCAAATTGAATGGTGCTGAAATCAAATCAGTTGAAGAATTGAATGCTGCCATCGCGAAATCTCCTAAGCGTATCATGCTGGAAGGTTTCTATCCGGGCTATGATGGCGTGTATCAGTATCCCATTGAGATCACTGAATAATAAACGCAAAGATTGTTTTAAAGCGGTGGATCAATAGATTCACCGCTTTTTTATTGCAACCAGATCTGGTAACTCCAGGGTTGCAAATGGAAATAATGGCTTTGGCCATTGCATTCATGGGCAAGGGATGTGAAATGCTCCACAAAGCTTCCTGTTGCGCCATCAAGCACCACTTCTATGTTGTGCAAAGGATACTCAGAAAAATTAATGATCACAATCGCAGTAGAATCATCATGCTGGCGTTTGAAACTCAATACATGGTGATCGACACTGTTTTGAAGGTGAACAAGATTGACTGCATCAGCAGCTGTGGTAAAGGCAGCATGGTTTTTCCTGAGCTGCAAAATGGAACGGTAAAATGCATGCAGTGCAGGCGACTTTGCCCAATCAAGTGGATCCCGGTCAAAAAATGCTAACCGCTTTCTGTTGGGAATTTCTTGCCCACTGTACATCAAAGAAATGCCCTTGTAGGTTGCTGCGAAAACGGCAAGGGGTATGGCCATTTCTCCATACTTCTCGTATTCGGTGCCATTCCAGCTGTTTTCATCGTGATTGGAAGTGAACCATGCCGGACATGCTGTAGAGGGCAGCAAGTCGCTGTATTGACCCAATACATAGCGTAAATGATGGATTTGCCTAGAGCCTTCATTTCTGAATGCTGTTGCTGCATTCATCCACCTCCAGGTATAGGCAGCGTCAAATACCTGCATATAATCAGGATTGTCCATTGGATCAAGCTCAGCAAGCCAAAACAAATGCCGGTCTTGCTCCAGGGCCTGCCTGGCTTCCATCCAAAAATCAACGGGCGTCAACATGGCCATGTCGCAACGGAAGCCATCTATGCCGGATTCAACCAGCCAATAGCGCATGCTTTGGATCATGGCTTTCCTCAGATCAGGATTCTCATAATCAAGATCAATCACATCATCCCATCCATGGGCATCATAGAAATCATCCTGTTGATCTTTTTTGTAATACTCCGGATGCTCATGGGTCCAGTGATGGTCACACCCTGTATGATTGGCTACCCAGTCGATGATGACCTTCATACCGAGACTGTGTGCTTCCTGAACCAATTCCCGGAATTCCTCCATCGTGCCATATTCAGGATTGACTGTTGTATAGCTTGAACAGGCATAATAGCTGCCCATGCTTCCTTTCCGGTTTTTCACAGCAATGGGGGTAAGTGGCATGAACCAGAGTACCCCTACTCCCATGTCTGCCAACCTTGGAAGATGAAGCCTGAAGGCTTCCAATGTGCCTTCGCTGGTGTATTGGCGAAGATTCACTTCGTAAACATTGGTATTGAGACACCAGGGAACAGGTGTAAAGGCTGAGTTCATCCACGAAAGATAAGCAATGAATAGCAAAATTGAAGTGCAGTAAAGCCCGAACTACGAACCATTATCGGGCAAGAATGTTAAATGATATCTTACCTTCGCAATCAATCAATGAAACAGTTTTCAATACCCACAAGATACAGGAGCCCACTGATAGCTGCCATCAAACAGCAAAGGAAGGACGCTGACAAATTGAAAAAGGACTTTACACCTACTTTCCTTGATTTTGGTCCTTTGAAAATATACCTGGCCAGGCATTTTGGATTTTGTTATGGTGTGGAGAATGCCATTGAGATTGCTTTTGAAACCATTGAGCAAAATCCGGGGAAACGCATTTTTCTGTTGAGTGAAATGATCCACAATCCTTTTGTCAATGATGACCTGATTGCAAGAGGCTTGAAATTCATGATGGATACCAAAGGCAATACCATCATTCCTTTTGACACATTGACCGCTGAAGATATTGTGATCATCCCAGCCTTTGGAACCACCATCGCCATTGAAGATAAACTGAAGTCCATCGGCATACAGATTGAACGATACAATACCACCTGTCCGTTTGTAGAAAAGGTATGGAACAGGGCAGAACAAATTGCCAAAAAAGGCTACAGCATTGTTGTACACGGAAAGCCATCTCACGAAGAAACCCGGGCAACTTTTTCACACAGTGATGCACATACACCTACGTTAGTTATCAATGACATGGAAGAAGCCATCGTATTGGGTGAATTCATTGCAGGAGAAAGGGATGCATCTGGCTTCGCAGATTTCTTCAAAGGTCGCTACAGCGAAGGGTTTCAGCTTGAAAAAGACTTGTTGCGTTTTGGAGTGGTAAACCAGACCACCATGCTGGCCACTGATACGCAGGCAATCGCAGACTACCTCAAACAAGTGGTGATCAAAAAGCATGGCACAGACAACAACATCGGAGACTATTTCGCAGACACAAGAGATACACTTTGTTATGCCACCAATGACAACCAAACAGCAGTAAGACATTTGCTTGACCAAGAGGCTGATTTTGCCATTGTGATCGGAGGCAGGAAAAGCAGCAACAGTTCCCACCTGGTGGAATTGTGTGAGCACAAGTTGCCTACCTATTTCATACAATCAGAAGCAGATATTTTATCCGATCAAGAAATCAAGGCATTCAATTGGATAACCCATGAGGAATACACAAAAACTGGTTTTTTGCCTGCTGATAAAGAAATCAAGGTATTGATCACCAGTGGAGCCTCATGTCCGGACGCGATAGTTGAGGCGGTGATTGAAAAACTTGCTTCTTTTTATCCTGGTGCTATACCCATGGATAGCATCAGAGAATCCTGGAACTGATCATGCATCGATCCTTTCGTTGGCCCAATGAAGTGCCATTGAGAATTGTTCTTCAGGACTGAGCTCGCTGTTGTCCAATACCAGCGCATCATCTGCTTTTTTCAATGGAGAAACTTCACGAGTAGAATCCATGTGATCCCTGGATTGGAGGTTGGTTTTGACTTCCTCCAAAGAAATCGAAGGATTTTTTGCACTCAGTTCCCTGAAACGCCTTTCCACTCTTACATCAACATTGGCCGTCATGAATATTTTTAATTCCGCTGCAGGAAAAACAGTCGTTCCAATATCTCTCCCATCCATCACCACACCTTTATCCTTGCCAATCAATTGTTGTTGTGCCACGGCAAAGTCTCTTACAGCCTTGATGGCAGCCACATCACTCACTTTGCTGGCAACTTCCATTTCCCGGATCAATTGCTCGACATTTTCGCCATTCATCCAAATTTCATTGTTGCCCGTTTGGCTATTCTTTTGGAATGATAGGCTGATATTTCCCAATGCATTTTCAATGGCAAAATCATCCTTCAGATCAATCCTGTGTTGAATAAAATACAGTGCAATGGCCCTGTACATGGCACCGGAGTCAATGAAAATATAATTCAAGGCCCTGGCAAGTTGTCTGGCCATTGTGCTTTTTCCGCAGGATGACCAACCATCTATGGCTATATTGATCTTCTTCATGTTATGGACTGCAAAAATGGATTTTATTTTGGATAGTTCAGCATTTTTCATGCTTGGGACTAAACCCGTATTCAAAATTGGCTCAGCACCTTTGATTTTTGGGCAAAAAAAAGCCCTGATCTTTCGATCAGGGCTCAATAAATATGGCACCTACCTACTCTCCCGGGACGAATCCCAGTACCATCGGCCATGAGGGGCTTAACTGCTCTGTTCGGTATGGGAAGAGGTGAACACCCTCGGCATAAGCACCATAAGAAAATATCCTGGGTATTAAACCAGGAACAATAATGTCATATTGGGAGTTGTAAACAAAGTAATTAAAAAAAATTAAAGCGTACGGGCAATTAGTACTACTCGGCTTTACTGTTACCAGTTTTACACCTATAGCCTATCAACGTCATAGTCTCTGACGACCCTTAAAAGGAAACTCATCTTGAGGAAGGTTTCACGCTTAGATGCTTTCAGCGTTTATCCTGTCTGTACGTAGCTACTCGGCACTGCTCCTGGCGGAACAACCGATACACCAGCGGTACATACGACCCGGTCCTCTCGTACTAAGGTCATGTCCTCGCAATTTCCTTACGCCCACCACAGATAGGGACCGAACTGTCTTGCGACG
>CAITQQ010000182.1 GCA_903894575.1 uncultured bacterium | reverse complement strand
TCTACAATCCTCAAAGCAGTGTGCCCAAACACTGAATACAATTCAGCTCCTGGAGCACAAGTAATCAGGCTGACCTGCAAGCGGCTGCTGTCTGGGGCTGCATGGCTTGAACCTGCTGCGAGCAGCATTACCCAAACAAGGAAATAAGTTTTCAGGAATCGCATGGTTTAGCGGCTGTAATTGGGCGCTTCTTTGGTAATGGCAACATCATGGGCATGGCTTTCCCTGATGCCAGCATGCGTGATCCGGATGAACTGTGCGTTTTGGAGTGCCTGAATATTCGTGGCACCACAATAACCCATACCAGCCCTCAATCCACCAACATACTGGGTAATTACTTCACTCAAATTCCCTTTAAATGGTACCCGGCCCTCAATTCCTTCAGGTACCAATTTCTTGATCCCTTCTTCAACATCCTGAAAATACCTGTCACTGCTGCCTTGTTGCATGGCACCAATGGAGCCCATTCCACGGTATTGCTTGAATTTTCTTCCTTCGTAGATGATGGTTTCGCCGGGGCTCTCTTCCACACCAGCAAACACACTTCCCATCATGACGGTAGATGCGCCTGCGGCGAGTGCTTTGACAAAATCTCCAGTATACCTGATGCCTCCATCAGCGATGATGGGGACATTCATTTTTTTCAATGCGGAAGACGCTTCGAGGATGGCAGTGATTTGAGGAACTCCTGCACCCGCAACGATTCGGGTGGTACAAATGGAACCCGGACCAATACCCACTTTCACACAATCAGCCCCTGCATCTGCCAATGCTTTTGCTCCGGCTGCCGTTGCTACATTCCCTGCAATGATGCGGAGGTTTTTGAAATTCTTCTTCAACAATTTCAATGAATCTACCACTCCTTTGGTATGGCCATGGGCACTGTCAAGACAGACCACATCAACACCAATCTGCTGCAATGCTGCCGTCCTGTCGAGCATATCCTTTGTAATGCCCAATGCTGCTCCTACGCGCAACCTTCCAAATTCATCTTTCACTGCGTTCGGAAAACTCTTCAATTGTAATATATCACGGTAGGTGATCAAGCCTTTCAGTTGACCATTCCTTGACACAACCGGCAGCTTTTCTATCTTATAATTCTGGAGGATTTTTTCCGCTTTCTTGAGGTCAGTCCCTTCCGGTGCAGTCACCAGGTTTTCCCTGGTCATCACCTCACTTACTTTTTTCTTCTTGTTGGTTTCAAACCTCAGGTCGCGGTTGGTCAGAATACCCACCAACTTGTTGGATGCACTCACAATGGGAATACCGCCAATCTTGTTTTCCTTCATCAACTGAAGGGCATCGGCAATGGTTGCATCCTCATGCAATACAACAGGATCAATGATCATACCGCTTTCACTTCTTTTCACCCGACGAACCTGTTCGGCCTGTTGTTCAATACCCATGTTCTTGTGCAAAATGCCTATCCCCCCTTCTCTTGCCAATGCAATGGCAAGGGTTGCCTCCGTTACGGTATCCATTGCTGCAGAGAGCAGGGGTATGTTCAATACAATGTCTTTGGTAAGATGCGTAGCGATGTTGACCTCCCTGGGCAATACGTCTGAATATGCCGGAACGAGCAATACATCATCGAAGGTCAGGCCTTCTCCAAAAAATTTGGGGGATTGTTGAGTTCTTGTTGCCATAGGCAAAGATAAGAAAAATTTAAAAAACCACTATCGGTGACAAATCCCATATAATTTACCCGGTAAACTGTTGATCAGCCCCGCCATTTCCAAAGACAACAGATGAGCAGAAACCAGGCCTGGATTGATGCCTGAAATATTTGTCAGCAGGTCCACCGGACAAGGGTCATGGTCGCTGATGATGGATAAGATGGATGCTTCCTCTGCTGTAAGTGAAACTGCCCCTGGAGCCTGCACATTGGATGATTGGGGCAAATCTTCAACCCAGTTCATGAATTCAAGCAGGTCCTGCCCGCAAGTGATCAGGTTGGCCTTGTGGTTACGGATCAATTGGTTGCAGCCTTTGCTGCTGGGGTCGGTTGCTCTTCCCGGGTACGCCAGCACATCTTTGTTGTAGCTGTTGGCAATGTCTGCGGTGATCAGGCTGCCTCCCTTTGATCCACTTTCCACCACCACAACTGCATCTGCCATTCCTGATACAATCCTGTTTCTCCTGGGAAAATTTTGTTTTTCGGGTTTGACGCCCTGCATGAATTCTGAAAGCAACCCACCCTGTTGCAACATTTCTGCAGCGAGCTCCCTGTTGGCATGTGGGTAAACCTGATCAAGTCCATGACCCAGTACTCCGATGGTCAGGAGATTGTTTCTCAATGCCTCTTTGTGTGCCATGGTATCAATGCCATAGGCCAGGCCACTCACCACCAATACATCATATTGCCTCAGGACAGACATCAATTCTATCACGCGATCTTTTCCGTATGGGCTGGGAGACCTGGTACCGACAATACTGATCACGCGTTTGTTCAACAGGTCCGATGAGCCTTTATAGTACAATACATGCGGGGCATCAATGCAATGTTCCAGCTTGGGCGGATACCCATCGTATCCCTTTACCAAAACCTTGATATGGTTGTTTTGAATAAACTGCCATTCCGCTTCAACACGTTGTTGAACAGTGCAATTCCTGATGGCTGTAGCACGAATCGTGCCGATGCCTGGAACCTCTTCCAATGCTTTGATGCTTGCAGACAAGACCGATGCCGGAGATCCAAAATGTTTGAGGAGAATACCAATCTGAACATCCCCCACCTG
>CAITQQ010000181.1 GCA_903894575.1 uncultured bacterium | reverse complement strand
GTGCATAAAATCAGTTTTTTCATAATTGTGCTTTTATCATGCTGCTTCAAAGATGTATTTTATGCAGCTTTCCATAATCTCGTTTATCCTGCCACCTGTACTTTCAATAATTAACTATAAATTAGTGATTGGTTAACAGAAGGCCAATGCCCGAAATTAACCTTTGCCAACCAATTAATATTCATGTTAAAAAATTAAAAATGAGAAATTGCACTTCACTTCATGCAGGTTTTCGACTGCTCTCCTGCATGACGCTGACGGTATTTTTCCTCTCTTTTTCGCAGGCTACCATTGCCGGTGAAACAAAGGGGAAAATTGCAGCAGCATTCGACAAGGTAATCAAAGGACGTGTCACCGATGGGGCCAATGGCACCGCACTGGCAGGCGCCAGCATCACCGTAAAGGGAACGTCTTCCAGCGCGCTGACCGACGCCATGGGAAATTATTCAATCACTGTAGCCAACGACAATGCTGTACTGGTCGCTTCTTTTGTTGGCTATGTTGGACAGGAAATGGTTGTAGGAACCAGGCTCAACGTAGACTTTGCCCTACTCTCTTCCTCTTCTGATCTTACCCAGGTTGTGGTTGTAGGGTATGGTACCCAAAGCAAAAGGGATGTTACCGGCGCTGTAAAAAGCGTGAAAGCGGAAGCCTTCAATAAAGGAATCATCAACTCACCCCAGCAATTGCTCCAGGGCAAGGTGGCTGGTGTAAACGTTACCTCTGCCAGCGGTGAGCCGGGTGCCATTCAGGGCATCAGCATCCGTGGTCCGGGTGGCGTTCGTACAGGAAGTACACCACTTTTTGTGGTGGACGGTTTGCCACTTGACAACTCAAGCACTGGTGGTGGTGATCCTCTCAACTTCATCAACCCTTCAGAAATCGAAGCCATCGACGTACTGAAAGATGCTTCTGCTACTGCGATCTATGGAGCACGTGGTGCAAATGGTGTCATCCTCATCACCACCAAAAAGGGAAAGGCTGGGATTTCTAC
Source organism: uncultured bacterium (assembly GCA_903894575.1). Taxonomy (GTDB): domain Bacteria; phylum Bacteroidota; class Bacteroidia; order Chitinophagales; family Chitinophagaceae; genus Pollutibacter. Next base: position 4,265 of record CAITQQ010000181.1, on the reverse strand, counting down.
CATGAACTTCAGCACAAGCCTTGGTATCTCCAACCTTGCCAATGCCTTGCCTGTATATGATGCAGCAAACTTCAAAAAGCAGGTTGTTGCTCTAGGCGGTACTTTGGATGACAAAGGTGGAAACACGGATTGGCAGAAGGAAATCACCCGTACTGCCTATACCCAAAACCATAACCTGACCATGAGTGGCGGCGCAGACAAGCTCACTTATTTTGCTTCCTTCGGTATGCAAAAGCAGCAGGGTATCATCAAGACAAATGACCTTGACCGGTATTCTGCTCGTTTCAATGCCACACAGAAATTCCTGAACGACAAACTGGTGGTGGATGCCAACCTCAGCTACAACAGCACCAAGAACAGGCGTCCTGGAATCAGCGGTGCCATTGGTGATGCGATCTCCAACAACCCAACCTATCCTGCCTATGGTGCAGATGGCAAAGCTGCGGCTTACCAGAACATCAACAATCCATTGCTGACGTTTGAGCTGGACAAGGATATTGCCATCATCAACAGGGTGATAGGTAGCATTTCACCATCGTTGAAGTTGATGAAAGGCCTGACCTATAAAATGAACCTGGGTGTAGATAATTCAACATCTACAAGGGATATACAATCTCTTGCCAATCTGGTTCCTCAGCGTGATGGTCGTCTCGAAACCTACAATACCATCAACAGAAATACCCTGATTGAAAACTACCTGACCTATAACTTCAAATTGAAAGACCATGATTTCTCTGCATTGGCAGGGCATTCTTATCAGGAGATTTTCTTGCAGGGAAGGGGATGGAGCATCAACAAGTTTCCCATCTCTCCTGTTGAGCCGATCTACAATCCAGCGATTGGACAAGAGTTAACCCTGGCCAACAACAAACCCAATGGTTATGCTTATATCAATGAATTGCAATCTTTCTTCTCTCGTGTAAACTACTCTTACAAGAATAAATACCTTGCCACCGCGAACTTCCGTATGGATGGTTCATCGAAGTTCGGTGCCAACAACAAGTATGGTTATTTTCCTTCCTTCTCTTTGGGATGGAGGATTACAGAGGAGGATTTCATGAGGAGTTCGCCGTTCAGCAACCTGAAACTCCGTGCTGGATGGGGCCAAACCGGCAACCAGGAAATTCCATCAAAAATTACACAGCCTTTGTTCACTTCAACAGTATCTGGAACCACAAGCTATCCGTTGGCCAATACAGGTGCATATCCTGCTGGAACCATCTATTCAAGGCTTGCCAATCCTGATATTCAGTGGGAGGTGTCTACCCAAACCAATATCGGATTGGATTTTGGTTTGTTGAAAGGTGCTTTATCTGGGTCAATCGACTATTTCAGAAAAGTGTCCAACAATATTCTTCTTGAAGTTATTCCAGCTGATCCTGTTCAACCTGCCGGTACCTTCTGGACCAATGTCAAGGACATGACCATCACCAACAGTGGTTTGGAAATTGAATTGGACTACAAAGGCAAAACAGCATCGGGCCTGAGATATGGTTTTGGTGGCAATGTGGCTTTCCTGGACAATATTGTTGAGAATTCTCCCTATTCAGTGATCCAGTCTGGCTCTGCATCTGGCTCTGGTCTTACCTCTGCAACCATCAATGGTTATATCAATGGCCAACCGATCGGTACATTCTTCCTGAAAGAATGGACAGGCTTAGATGCCAATGGACTCAGCACTTTCCGCGATGTGGATGGTGATGGTATTGTGTCTGACAAAGACAGGGTTGCATTGGGAACTGCTTTGCCCAAAGTGATTTATGCTTTCTTCGGAAACCTTGAATACAAAGGGTTTGACCTGGTGGCCAACTTCAACGGCGTTTCTGGAAACAAGATCTATGACAATACAGCCAATGCCAGTTTCTACAAACTGAAATTGTCCAAGAATGTAAACACTACTCCTGAAGCAATTGGTTCTCCAAAGGAATCTGTAAACAATGCAGCACCTGTAAGCTCTCGTTACCTGAAAGATGGCGCCTACCTGCGTTTGAACAACCTTGCATTGGGCTATACCCTCGATACCCGCTCCAAAGCACTGGGCAAATGGATTTCCGGTTTGAGGCTTTCCGTAACCGGACAAAACCTGTTCTTGTCTACCAAATACAACGGATATGATCCTGAGGTGAATGCTGACAGAACCATCAATGGTATATCATCCTATGGTATTGACATGCTCAGCTATCCAAAGGCAAAGTCTATCATCTTCGGATTAAACGTAACATTCTAAATCAACAGACATGAAAAATAAAATCATCATCATACTTGCCGCACTGGGCTTTATCTCCCTTGCAGAAAGTTGCACAAAACTGAAAGAGACTGTTCTGGATGAGTCGTCTGTAACAGGATTGACAGAAAAACAGATAGCAGACGGAACCATTGCTCCTGTGTATGCGCAGTTGCCGAATATCTTTTTGCATACCAATCTTTTTGCCTTGCAGGAAATCTCCACTGATGAGGCCATCCTTCCTTATCGTGGTGGAACGGATTGGGGCGACAATGGTATTTATCTGGCGCTCCACAGGCACCAGACCACCAGCACTGATCCCAACGTGAGGGGAACATGGAACTTCATCACCCAAAGCCTTTCAAGGGCTGTGTCTGCAGTAAGTTCATTGCAAACCAGCAAGGATCCCAATGCAAAATTGTACATCGCTGAAGCAAGGGGCATGTATGCATTTTACAATCTTCTTGCACTTGACCTCTGGGGCATCATCTTTGTAAAAGAGGATCCGGGTGCTACATCAAAAATCGTTCGTGGCACTGAAGCGGTTGAATACCTGAAAAAAGTATTGCTGGAAGTTGAGCCTGCTTTGGACAATACCACTGGTCCTGGTCGCCTAACCAAGGCAGCTGTTTGGGGATTGTTGGCCAAGCTTCACCTGAATGCTGCCGTGTACAATGATCGTTATGCTTCCACATTCACCTTCAAGCCTGAAGACATGGACAAGGTGATTGAGTATACTTCAAAGATCATATCTTCCGGACAATTTGCATTGTCTCCAGACTACTGGGCCATCTTCAATGATGATAACCACAACAACAAAGAACACATTTTTGCTGTAGACCAAAGGGCTGATTTGAATGGCCACAACAGGATGGCTTATTTCTCTTTGTCTGGTGATCAGTTTCCGCTTCCTGCTTATACTGGCGCGAATGGCACTGATGGTCCCTCCATCACACCTGATTTCTACAGGTCTTGGGTGACCGCAAATGGTGCAGTTGACCCTGCTGTTGCTGACCCAAGGTTTTACAAACAAAATGTAATGAACAAACCAGGTGATACCTGTGTAGATGCAGCCGCATACAGGATTGACAGGGGAATTTTAAGGGGACAGCAATTTGGTTTGCAGCGTGTAAACGGTGTTTTCCTGAAATGTCCTGATGGAAAAATGAAAGTGGGCAAGATCTACAATGTTACCAGGAGCAGGCCTACAACGCCCGTTATTCATACGGAGCAAGTTGATTTTACCACTGCAGGAAGCGATTACAGCACAGGTTTCCGCGTGGAGAAATATGAATTCAGCCAGAAGTCGGTGAGTGGAAGAAATTTCGGCGAAGCAGATATTTCCATCATCCGTCTGGCGGATGTTTACCTCATGCGTGCGGAAGCAAAACTGCGCAAGAATGATGCAGCTGGCGCCCTCACCGATGTAAACACAGTGAGAACTTCCCGCTCGGCAACAGGTACAGGTAAGGCCTTGGCTTCTGTAAACCTTGATGAACTCTTCCGTGAAAGAGGATTTGAGTTGTACTGGGAAATGCACAGAAGGACAGACATGGTACGTTTTGGAAAGTATGAAGGATCTTGGACAGAGAAAAACGACACCGACAAGAACAAGCGCGTGTTCCCCATTCCACAAACAGCCATTGACGGGGCTTCCAACCTTCCTGGTTATTTGAAACAGAATCCTGGTTATTAATTAAACAAGCCAATTGATACGCAAAGGCAGATGGGAATATTCCATCTGCCTTTTTTATTTTATCTTGTTTCGGAAATACAACCAGATCATGAAAAAAATATGCTCAGCATTTGTTCTTCTGCTTCTCTCCTCAGCTACCATCGCCCAAAAAGCACTTAATGTGATCAGCATAAAAGAAACGGAACGCATTGAGCGTACCCTTTCTGCGGATGATATGCAAGGCAGAAGAACATTCACGCCTGGTATTGAAAAGGCGGCAAACTTCATTGCTTCCGAATTTGAAAATGCCGGCCTTAAAAAATGGAACAGTGGAAAAACTTACCTGCAGTCGTTTTCAATGGTCCG
>CAITQQ010000180.1 GCA_903894575.1 uncultured bacterium | reverse complement strand
TTGATCATGTTCAACAACTGATCAATCTGCTCCTTCTCTTTTACCTGATGCCTCAGTTCACTTTCACGTTCATTGAGGGTATTGCGCTTGTTGTAATAGGCCTGATCAGCTTCATTGAGCAACTTTCCATCATCTTCTTTCCGGCGATACAATGCTACTAATTCGTCTTCCACCAATTGCAATGCAGCAGCGGTTTCTGCAATTGTTGTAGATGCCTCAGCGAGTTGTACAGTACTGTTCTTGATCTGCACCTTCAATTCTTCGAGCTGGTTCTTTTTGAAGGTAGCCTCCTGTTTGACCGCAGTAAGTTTGGCTTGCTGTCTGGTGAACTGGATATTGGACTCGTTGTATTGTGCATTGATGGCATTATAGGCCAATTCAGCTGCGGCGTAATCTGTCTCCACCAGTTGGATTTGAGCAGACAATTCTGCCAATGCCTTGTTGGAATCATCGAGCTTGACACGATCCGACTGGATGCTCTCCTTCCCTTGTGCCAATTGGGTTTCAAGATCCTTCACCCTGTTTGCCGCCGTTTGCTCAGCCGCATGCAGCGATTCAATCCTGTTGTTGACACCAAAAGACTTGTTGGTGAGCTCCTGAATTTTTCGTTGCGATTCGCCAATTGCCCTTTCCTGCAATTGGTTGTTGTATTCCAACACTTCATTGTGCCTTGCCTGTATGTCGGCTTTGATGGCAGCAACCACCTCTTCCTGCACCAGGATTTCCTCCATCAACTTTTCAAGATTCTTGGCCCTACCAATTTTCTTTCCTTCAAACAATCCAACACTTCCACCGGTCAGGGAATACTGTCCTTTCACATATTTACCATGCTTTTCAAGAATCACATTGGCAGTATCAGTTTCCAGGGCAGACTCATCTTCTGCTATGAGCACATTGCCCAGCAGGTGCTTGACGAGATTGGCAAAACGTTGGTCATATTCCACAACATCTGTTGCAGGAATGGTTCCAGCAATATTTTCAGCCTTGATATTTTTTGAAGCATATACTTCATCAAGCTTGTCCAGCATGAAGAAATTGGCTTTCCCTTTTTTATTGGCATCGAGCAGGTGTACAGCCTGAAGTCCTTCGGTAAGGTTGTTGACTACGTAATAGTTGAGGTAGGGCTCCAACACGTTTTCAACGGCTGCCCTATAGGCCTCTTTTACGTAGATGATATCAGTAAGGATGGGTGAGCTATGGCTCCATCCAGTATTGTTATGCAGAAACTTGACACTTTCAGGATAGCCTTCCATCTTATCGATCAAGCTCTTGAGCAATGCATGCTCGTTCTTTTTTGAATCTAGCTTTCTGTTTTCATCGGCAAGATGAGAACGGAGATTTTCCAGTTTGGACTGGGTTTGCAGAATCTGCCCTTTTACTTCCTCATGCTGTTTTTGCAGGGTTTCCAGGTTGGATTTTTCGCCATCCAATGCAGTTGCATTTTCATCCCGTTGGACAGTGAAGTCTGCTAATTGTGCTTGTCGTTGCGATTGTTCCTCTTTGATATGGTTGATGGACTTCTCGATGTTCATCAGGGATGTATCCCTTATGGCAACATTTTTCTCTGCCTCAAACTGGCTTCTTTGGACCGATTGATTTTTTCTCCTCAATTCATCCACCAAAACACGCTTCTCATCAAATGCTTTTCTATTCAGATCCACGTTTGATTTGAGCTCATCAATGCTGGATTGCAGCGTCACAAGCTTGGTCTCTTCCTCCGCAATTTGGAGGGTTGAAAATTCAATACTTTCTTCCAATCCTGCTGATTGACCGCCTGCTTTGGAGAGAAAATCATTCAGGGATTTTTCCTTTTCACGCAGGTATTGCAAGCGTTGCTGGGCAAGGTTTTTATCGTTTTCCTTGCTGCGGATGTTGTTGATGAGTTCATTGTAGGATTGTTGCAACACCTGAAGGGCTTTCTCTTCTTCAACGAATTGAAGCTTTTCCTTTTCTAAGTCAGCCTCCTCATTGGTGATCTTTGTATCAACACCAATCTTGCGGTCTGCTTCCTGTTGCTGCTGCTCGGTCAATTCACGGTACTGGATATTGAAACCTTCCAAAGCCGCCTTCGCCAGTTCAATCGACTTTACTTTGTATTCTTTTTTGATCTCAAAATACTTTTCAGCCTTTTTAGCCTGGCTTTCCAGCATTTTAAGTTGGTTGTGGATCTCAAAAAGAAGATCCTCAATCCTGGCCAAATCCTGCTCGGTGGCGTCCAGCTTCAGTTTGGCCTCTTTTTTTCTGGTCTTGTAGATGCTGATACCGGCAGCCTGCTCCAGCATTTTCCGGCGGCTGTTTTCCTTGTCTTTGATGATGTCGTCAACCATGCCCAATTCCATGATGGCATAGCTGTCTGTGCTGACACCTGTATCCAGGAAAAGGTTGTGGATATCCTTCAAGCGACATTGGACATCGTTCAGCCTGTATTCACTCTCACCACTTTTGTAAAACTTCCTTGTAACAGTAACTGTATTGAATTCTGTGGGCAAAAGGTTCTTGGTATTGTCGAAAGTGAGGCTCACTTCAGCCAAACCACTTGCTCCCCTTGATTTTGAACCATTGAAGACCAGGCTTTCAAGATTTTCACTCCTCAAATTGCTGATCTTGTGCTCACCAATCACCCAGCGGATTGAGTCTACAATATTGCTCTTCCCACAGCCATTGGGGCCAATTACACCGGTGATTCCCTCATCAAAATTGAGGACCGTCTTGTCCGCAAAACTCTTGAACCCCTTGATTTCTAAACTCTTTAATCTCACTTTCTTTGGATTTGGTCAGGCGACAAATATAAGGCTTGGGGGGATGGGTTTATCCACTAGTTGTTAACAAAGTTAATAACAGCCGAGGGGAAAGGGAAAGGCAAGGGATGAGGGAGAAGGGGAACAGCCGGGGATGAGGGAAAGGAAAAGAGATGAGGGGAAAAAGACGAGGAAAACGGTTTAAATGCTCAATCGTCAGAAATATAGTCACTATAGTTTTGTTAAATGGGATCAACAAACACATTTGAAGATTTGATAGTATGGCAGAAATCAATGGTGTTAACCAAACTGATTTATGAAATAACAAGAAAATTTCCCAAGGAAGAAATTTATGGGCTTAGCAATCAATTGAGAAGAGCTTCAGTTTCTGTTGCAAGTAACATTGCTGAAGGTTATGGCAGGATTACCAGAAATGATTACAAAAGATTTCTTTCCTTCTCTATTGGATCCACATTCGAAATTCAAACACAACTCATCATTGGGATGGAGATTGGGATAATCAATAATGAAGACTTTAATGAAGCAATGACGTTATCAAAAGAAATCAGTGCGATGCTTTATACAATCATCAAGAAGCTATAAATTGACAAACACACCCTCATCATTCATACCTCACCCCTTCTCCCACATCCCTTTGCCTTTCCCTCATCCCTCATCCCTCATCCCATTGCCTTTCCCTAATTCTGTCCAACGTCTCCATCAATCCCAGCGTTTCATCCAATCCCCATACCGGGCTTTCTTTCAGCCCCTTGTTCAGGCAGTCCACCACATGGCGGATCTCGTGCTGGTATCCCCATCCTGGCTCTTTTTCGATAGGAATAAGGGTTCGGCTGTCGACTTGTTCCGGATAATATTGAATGGTGGCAGTGGGTTCGTAAAAACGATTGGTGAGGCGGATGCGGCCTTTTGTTCC
>CAITQQ010000179.1 GCA_903894575.1 uncultured bacterium | reverse complement strand
TTATATACAGTAAAACCCTGTCCACCTTGCCTTTGAACCCATTCCCCTTTTAACTACCTTTGCGTCTCTATACAAAGCATGAAAGATATTTCCACACTACTCAAAGAAAGGATCCTCGTGATTGATGGGGCCATGGGCACCATGATCCAAAGGCATAAGCTTACTGAAGCTGATTACAGAGGAACCCGGTTTGCCGACTGGCCATCAGACCTCAAAGGCAACAATGACCTGCTCAGCATCACCCAACCCGACATCATCAAAAACATCCACCTTCAATACCTGGAGGCGGGCGCAGACATCATTGAAACCAATACTTTCAATGCTCAAGCAGTTTCAATGGCGGATTACAACATGAGCGACCTGTCTTATGAAATCAGCCTCGCAGCTGCACGTTGTGCAAGGAATGCCGTTGTTGAATACCATGCCAATCATCCCGAAAGCAAGGACAAAGGCGGACCATTTGTGGCTGGCGCCATCGGCCCCATGAACAAAACCCTTTCCCTTTCTCCTGACGTAAACAACCCAGGCTTCAGGAGCATCAGCTTCGATGAAGTGGCAGAGGCATACTATGAGCAAGTGAAGGCCCTGGTAGAAGGCGGTGTGGATCTGTTGCTGATTGAGACCATTTTTGATACCCTGAATGCAAAAGCTGCCATCTATGCGACCAAAAAGTTTTTCCGTGACCACCAGATGGAAGAACTGCCATTGATGATCAGTGGCACCATCACCGATGCTTCCGGAAGAACGCTCAGTGGTCAAACCCTGGAGGCTTTTTATACCAGCATCGCACATGCCAACCCATTGAGTGTGGGCCTGAACTGCGCACTGGGAGCCAACCAGATGCGTTCACACATCGAGGAACTTTCGCAAATCGCTGTTTGTTATACCTCGGCGTATCCCAATGCAGGTTTGCCCAATGCGATGGGAGAATATGATGAAGAACCTGCTGAAACAGCGCACTTCATCGAAGAATGGGCAGAAAAAGGATTTGTAAACATCGTGGGCGGATGCTGCGGCACCACACCCGACCATATCAAGCATATTGCTGATCAGGTGAGGAAAATACAACCACGGAATTTGCCGGTGGTTGAAGTTGAGGGATGAGGGTAAAGGGATGAGATCGGTTGAACTTTAAGAAAATTAAAATGGCAGAACAAGTACATATCAAGCCTTACATGAGATTGTCCGGACTGGAGCCTTTGGTCATCCGTCCTGAGACAAATTTCGTGAATGTAGGCGAACGCACCAATGTTACGGGATCAAAGAAATTTGCCCGACTCATCAAGGAAGAAAAATACGAAGAGGCCCTGGGAGTGGCCAGGCAGCAGGTTGAAAGCGGGGCACAAATCCTTGACGTGAACATGGACGACGCCTTGCTGGATGGTGAAAAGGAAATGGTCATCTTTTTGAACCTGTTGCAAAGCGAACCAGATATTGCCAGGATCCCCGTCATGATTGACTCCTCAAAATTCTCCATCATTGAGGCAGGCCTGAAATGCATACAAGGGAAATGCGTGGTCAACTCCATTTCCCTCAAAGAAGGCGAAGAAAAATTCATCCAGCAGGCCATCATCTGCAGAAGTTTTGGCGCAGCGGTGATTGTGATGGCCTTTGATGAAGAGGGACAGGCAGATACCCTTGAAAAAAGAATAAAAATTGGTGAAAGGGCATACGAAATCCTCACAAAAAAAGTTGGATTCCCAGCTTCAGACATCATCTTTGACCTCAACGTTTTTGCTGTGGCTACAGGGTTGGAAGAGCACAACAATTATGGTGTTGATTTCATCGAAGCCACCAGGGCATTGAAACAAAAATATCCACTGGTAAAAATTTCCGGCGGCGTCAGCAACCTTTCTTTCTCTTTCCGCGGCAATGACCATGTGCGCGAGGCCATGCACTCCGTGTTCCTTTACCATGCCATCAAAGCGGGTATGGACATGGGCATTGTCAATGCTGGTCAGCTGGTGATTTATGACGAGATTGATCCTGTACTCAGGAACCTCTGCGAAGATGTTATCCTCAACAGGAACAATGATGATAACCAGGCAACTGAAAAATTAATCCAGTTTGCTGAGACAGTAAAAGCCAAGGGCAAGGTGCAGGAAAGGGATGAAGCATGGCGCAACAATTCTGTTCAAGAGCGTTTGAAACATGCGTTGATCAACGGCATTACTGAATACATTGATGCGGATACTGAAGAAGCCAGACAGGCATATCCCCGCCCCCTTGATGTCATTGAAGGTCCGCTAATGGATGGAATGAACATTGTGGGAGACCTGTTTGGTGTTGGTAAAATGTTCCTGCCACAGGTGGTGAAAAGCGCCCGTGTCATGAAAAAAAGTGTGGCTGTCCTTACACCATACATTGAAGCCGCAAAGCAAGAGGCTTCCGCAGCTGGTAAGATCTTGTTGGCCACAGTAAAAGGCGACGTACATGATATCGGAAAAAATATTGTGGGTGTTGTATTGGGTTGTAATGGATACGACATTGTGGATTTGGGTGTGATGGTGGGTGCTGATAAAATCCTTGATGAAGCTGTCAAACACAATGCAGACATCATCGGATTGAGCGGATTGATTACTCCTTCATTGGATGAAATGGTGCATGTGGCTGCTGAGATGAAACGCCGTGGAATGAAACAACCGCTGCTGATTGGTGGAGCCACTACATCCCGCATGCATACTGCGCTCAAGATTGCACAACAATATGATGGCGGTGTGGTGCATGTGCTGGATGCATCCAGAAGTGTTTCTGTTGCAGGTTCACTGCTCAATCAAAATAAAAAAGATTTTCTTGGCGCCATC
>CAITQQ010000178.1 GCA_903894575.1 uncultured bacterium | reverse complement strand
TATTGATCAACAAGATCACGAGGGTAAAAGTTACGGCAGAAGAAGAAGAGCAAGGGCTTGACTCCATTTATCATGGAGAAGTGGCAAGGGATTGATGCCTCTCTTTTGTTGAAATGAATAGCAGCATCATGCAGTGGATGCAGAAAAAAAATTAACTTGTGGTATGCGTCATCATGACACAAGTTTTTTGTTTTTATCCTATTTTCATATTGCCTTTCAGTTGGTCAATGCGGAGTTGAAGACTGACCCTCCAAACATCATTTTTATTTTGGCGGATGATTTGGGGATGGGTGATGTTTCATGTTTCAACAAATCAGGACAAATCAAGACCCCCAATATCGATAAGATTGGAAAGAATGGCATCATGTTTTCCGATGCACATTCCAGTTCCGCTGTATGTACGCCAACACGGTATGGTTTATTGACGGGCAGGTACAATTGGCGGTCAAGATTAAAGCAAGGGGTGCTGGTGCAGTACGACAAGCCATTGTTGGAAATGGGAAGAACCAATATGGCCAGCATGCTCAAGACAAAGGGCTATCAGACGGCCGCGATGGGAAAATGGCATTTGGGATGGAACTGGTCTACAACAGATGGAAAAGCGCCTGTTGACCAAAAAGAGCAATGCAATCTTGATTTTGCTAAGCAGGTTTCCGGTGGACCAACATCCATCGGATTTGATTATTTCTTCGGCATGGACGCACCCAATTATCCTCCTTATGCCTACATGGAAAACGACAGGATCCTGGGCAAGCCAACGGTATTTTATGCCAATCAACCCTATGCCGATTGCAGGCCAGGAACCGGGGTTGAGGGATGGAACCTGGAACATATCCTGCCCGAAATTCAACAAAGATCTGTCAACTATATTGGCAAGGCAGCCGGTGCCGGGAAGCCATTTTTTCTTTACCTACCCATCACCGCCCCACATACCCCAATCTCACCTGATAAGCCATTCGTTGGAAGTTCAGGCTTGAATGTGTATGCAGATTTTGTGAAGCAGGTGGATGCATTTGTTGGCGCCATTCAAGAGGCATTGGAAGCGAACAACCTTACAGAAAATACCATCCTTGTTTTCACCAGTGACAATGGATGCTCTCCACAGGCTGATTTTAAATTCCTGAAAGATAGAGGCCATGATTCCAACAATGGATACCGTGGACACAAAGCGGATATTTTTGAAGGAGGGCATCGGGTTCCTTTGTTGATGCAGTGGCCTGCAACCATAAAGGGCGCAAGCACTGTTTCCCAGACGGTATCATTGAATGATTTTATGGCCACTTTTGCAGGCATCGTTGGATATGATTTGAAGGATAATGAGGCAGAGGACAGTTACAATCTTCTTCCTGTATTGTTGAATCCATCCACGAAACCGGCCATTCGCGAAGCGACGGTGCACCATTCCATCAATGGCAGTTTTGCCATTCGAAAGGGAGACTGGAAACTCATCCTTGCTGCAGGTTCTGGTGGCTGGAGTTTCCCAACGCCGGGGAAAGCCGAAGAGGGACTTCCTCCTTTGCAATTGTATAACCTCAAGAAAGATCCATCCGAAAAAAACAATCTGCAGGATCAGTTTCCAACACTTGTTGAAGAATTGAAAATGCTTCTGATAAAATATGTCCGAGAGGGAAGAAGTAGCCCTGGAAAAATCCAAAGCAATGATGGGCCATATCCCTGGAAGCAGCTTAATTTTTTAAAATAGAAACAATGGTTTTATTGAGAACGTTTTTTTTGTTTTTGTTGCAGGTCCCCTTGTTTGTTGGCGCACAGCAAAAGCAACCCAATATCATTTTTTTCATGGTAGATGACATGGGCTGGCAGGATTGCTCTTTGCCTTTTTGGGACAAATCCACGCCACTCAACGCCATATTCCATACGCCCAACATGGAGCGGATGGCCAAGGCTGGAATGAAGTTCACCAATGCCTATTCCAATCCGGTATGCACGCCCACACGGGTCAGCTTGATGACAGGCATGAATGTGGCAAGGCACAATGTTACCAATTGGACCAATGTAAAAAAGAATACGCCCACCGATTATCCAGACAGTGTTCTGGTTCCACCGAATTGGAACCACAATGGCATGAGTCCGGTGGAAGGCATCAACAATAGCGTATTGGCAACACCCCTGCCTTCCTTGTTGAAGCAAGCAGGCTACCATACCATTCACTGCGGCAAGGCCCATTTCGCTCCTTATGGCACACCTGCTTCCAATCCACTTGCCATTGGTTTTGATGTAAACATTGCAGGTACTGCAGCAGGTCATCCGGGAAGTTTTCTTGCCAAAGACAAATACAAAGGCAATCCCAATGATACCCTCTGGGGAGTACGCGGTCTTGAAAAACATATTGAGAAGGGAACATTCTTAACGGATGCCCTGACGGAAGAAGCCATTGCAGCAATGAAATCCAATCAGTCATCCGGCAAGCCATTTTTTCTTTACATGGCGCACTATGCCGTGCACCTGCCTTTCAGCAAGGACGATCGCTACTATCAAAAATACATAGACAAAGGGTTGACAGATGCTGAAGCAAAATATGCAGGACTGGTGGAAGGCATGGACAAAAGCCTTGGTGAACTGATGGACTATCTTCAATCAAGTGGGCAAGAAAAGAACACCTATATTGTTTTCATGACAGACAATGGAAGCCTCAGTCTTGTGCCTCCAAGAACAGGCAAGGCACATACTCAAAACCTTCCCCTCAAGCAGGGCAAGGGCTCATTGTATGAAGGCGGGATCCGTGTTCCGATGATCGTTGCTGGACCGGGTATACAAAGCAATACAACCAACCAGCAATATGTAAGTGTTGATGATTGGTTCCCTTCCATGCTTGAGCTCGCTGGGATTAAAAAAATCAGCACCGTCCAAACCATAGACGGGAAATCCATCGTCCCTTTTCTGAAAAATCCCACACTGAAAGACGACAAAAAGGTTTTGTTGTGGCATTATCCAAACAACTGGACCAATGTCAACAACCACGGTATCTCCTGGGGAACAGCCCTGCGCAAGGGCAATTGGAAGCTGATCTATTTTCACAAAACCGGGGAACTGGAATTGTATGATCTCTCCAAGGACATCGGAGAGGAACATGATTTGGCCCAAGTCCAGCCAGCGAAGCTGCGCGAAATGGCATCCCTGATGACCAATACCTTGAAAAAGCGAAACGCTTCCATGCCAACCTTTAAGCAGAATGGCATGCAAATTCCCTGGCCCGACGAATCCCTGCAGCAGCATTTGAGTCAGTCCGTTTCCAAGCCAAGAAATACGCCATAGCAGAAGGCAATTCTTAGCATTTGGTTTACTGCCCAGCTTTTGCCTGCTTCAGCAGTTGCTGCAATGCGTTTACTTTTTCAGGATATTTGAGATAGAGATTGTTTTTTTCCTGGAGATCATTTTTTAGGTCGTAGAGTTGCACAGGTACAGCAACGCCGTTGACTTTTTCCGGAATGCTCTGCACCAACCCACCACCGGAGTTGCCTGTCATGATCAGTTTCCATTCATTTTGCCTTATGGCAAAAAATCCTTCGCCGGAGTGATGCACCGTATAAGGCCTGTTGTAGCTGGGTATTTTTTTATCCAACAGCAGGGGCAATAAACTATAGCTGTCCTGCGCTTCTTTTTCAGGAATACTGCTGTTTAATATGGCTGCACAAGTTGCCAAAAAATCTGTCTGACATATCGTTGCATCAGAAATGGAATTGGCTTTTATTTTGCCAGACCATTTTACGATGAACGGCACATGGTGTCCTCCTTCCCAAAGATCAGTTTTCATTCCCCTGAAGGGGTAGTTGGGATAATGATCATATTTCATTACAGCATTCATGGCACCACTCATTTTTTCTCCATCCTGACCAGGCGATCCATTGTCGCTGGTAAAAATGATGATGGTATTTTTATCAATGCCTGCGTCTTCAACAGCTTTCATGATTTCAGCTACTGCCCAATCCGTTTCTTGCACAAAATCCCCGTATGGTCCTGCTTTGCTGGTACCCCTGAATGTTGCAGATGGTGCAATGGGTACATGAGGGGAGGTCAAGGCAAAATAAAGAAAGAAGGGTTTTTTAATGTTTGCTTTCTCCTTGATGAAACTTACTGCTTTAGCGGTGATGCTGGGCACAACGGCTTCAAGACTCCAATTGTCTATCATGAACCCCGGATGGCCATACATGGAATCCGGTTTGTAGCGGGAGGGTATGCCAACTGTTTTGTTGTTCTCAAAAAAACAATAGGGTGGATAGTTGGGCACATCGTCTCCAAAATAATAATCGAAGCCTTTGGTGGTTGGTCCATTTTCAAGGGGTTTTGAAAAGTCAACCAGCTTTTCAATCCTCAAGCGGTCAGCTGGTTTGTCATTGCCTTTGTACAAAGAATCCCTGAAGAAGCTGTTGTTCTTAAGGGGCCAATCCCAGCCCAAATGCCACTTGCCAATGCAGGCAGTTGCATAGGCATTTTCCTGAAACAGTTTGCCTACTGTAAATCGTTCCGGTTCAATCAGCGGTGGATCATAATGTTTCAGTACGCCTCTTTTTAATGAAGACCTCCACCCATACCGCCCTGTCAAGATTCCATACCTTGTTGGGGTGCAGAGTGATGCTGGAGTATGGGCATCCGTGAATGTTTTTCCTTGCTTCGCTAGCCTGTCTATGTTGGGTGTGCGTATTTTCGAATCTGGGTTAAGGCAGCTCAGATCGCCATAGCCAAGGTCATCTGCCAATATGAAAATGACGTTTGGCCGCTGCTGCGATTGTGCAGGTGGAAGTATTCCCAGCATAGCAATGAGCGGAAGAATGATTTTTTTCATGATCTGCATTCAAGTGTTTTTTGCACATGCCCCAAGGACTTGTGATGATATCAATTGATCAATGTCTTTATCATGATGCCTGCAGGTTTGTTTTTTATGTTCACGCCGCTTCTTTGATGATAACTGCCCTCGATGGTCTTTTTACCAGGGATGTGTATTTTGAATTGCACATTCCATTCTTTGGGCCAGGCAGGAAAAAGCAGCACTTCATCACCATTGGTTTGCACCAGCATGTTTTGCAGGGCCCTGGACGAAACAGATCCATGGTCCTGGTCTGGAACCCAATCGTAGTTGGGGCCCCAGAAAGCAGGAAACCTGCTGCTGTTCTGTTTTGTAGTGAAATTGGATGTTACCATTTTCTTCGCCTCTGCTGTCAATCCGAGCAAGGCTGCCTGAATGGCGTCCTGGTGCCAACCCTGCCAGCTTTTGTATCCCCTTAATGAAAAGGTATTCAAGGCCAGGGGAAGCTCTGGCTTGCCAACGCCAAATATCCTGTAGGGGAATACAGCATACAGCTCAGGGTTTTCAATGTTCAATCTTTTGCCAAGGTTCTCACCGCTGAGCAGGATTTTTTGTCCGAGAGAATCGCTGATGGGCAATGAAGGAATTTCTTTTTTGAATCTTTTGCTCTGGTTCAGGAAATCGCTTTCAAACAAGTCATGCTTGTTCAGGATCTGATCAAGGCACCAATGTAGACCGCCAATTTCTGGTGCAGGATTGGTTACTCCTTCTTGATAGGTTTCAAGCGACTGTGCAGGGGTGATCAGCAATTTCCCTTTTTCATCACGGGCATAATGCTTGTCATAGAAGGCAATGATTTCCTTGATGAAGGGCACTGCCTTGCTTTTGAAATATGCCGAGTCTTTTGTGAATTCCAGGTAGTCAAACATCATCGCACAGAGTTCCAGCCCGCCCTGCCAATAGTACCTGATGTATAGATTATCCGAAACCCCGTCCGGCTTGTTTTTCCTGTTCCACCCGTAATTGTCAATCAGGTAAGAACCCCATGGGGTCATTGTTTCAGGGAAATAGGCCCCTTCATGGTTGAAGTATTTTTTTGTCCTGAATTTCGCCAGCGCCAATGCATTGCTGTACATGTCAAAAAAAGGCTTCATCATTTCATGATCTCCTGCATGCAACATGGTCCAGTAAATCAGCCTTGTATTCTGGAACCAGAAATTGCCTCCCCATTCGCGGTAGTCTGCATCAAAACCTTTTTTCCCGCTGCCCATGTTTTCGTTCAGGTCAACCGTAAAAATAGAACCATTGAATTTGATGGGCAGCCCACCTCTTCCGGCACAGGCATTGATGTAGCGTTGCAGGGTATATGCCTGCGTGATCTCAAATGTTTTTTCTTTTGCCGAATCGGAACTGATGATGATATAGTGCCTGTTCCAAAAAGCCTTCCACCAGGAAACATGGTTATTCAGATCCAGGCCCGGAGCAGATTTCATGGTTTTGTCAAGCTTTTTCTCAATGGCTTTTTTCCAAGTATCGAGGGATGGGTTGTTGGATTTTTGTACCACTGCATACATTGCGAAATGCTTTGTGGGTGCGGTGGTGGAAAGTTGAATGGATGATGTTTTTTTGAATTCTTTTCCCCCAACGATGGCACCAAATTGTTGCCCTAACAATGGATCTTTTCCAATGGCATTGAAGGCACTGATGTTTTGGTTGTCGAGGGTCATCTGCCAGATGGAGCTCTTGTTTTCATGGCACCAGCCAATGGCATTGTTGAACTGTAGCACTGTATCTTTTTCTGACAGAAATGGCTCATCCCTGAATGTCACGCCATATCCTGAATGCCGCTCATTTCCGGTGAGCAGCCTTTGTTCTTTGCGCCAGAGCTGATTGATGACATCAATGCTCAAGGGGAAATTGGCATTTCCCTCAACATGGATGACAGGATTGTTGGCATCAATCCAGCAATTGATTTCAATGATTTTCTCCTCTTTTTTTCCGCTGATCCTGATCATGCCTTTTTCAAGGTCCAGGGTTTGGGTGAATTCTTTTTCAGCCAATATATTTGGGCTGAACCGCATGGCTATTTTCCCAATCTTCAAAAGCCTGCCAATCTCCGAATGGCTGTCTGTTTTTGAAATATAAAATTGCAAAACACCTTCCTGGTCTACCCAGAGATTGGCACCTATATCACCATTGCCCATGGGCATTGATCCTGATGAATTGATGCTTTGGCTTGTCCATTGAACATTGTATGGAGCAAGGGAGACCTGCCCCCACACCACTGTTGCGTTTAGCAATACCATCATGGCAATGCACCACTTCAGGGATCTATGTCTTGACATGGATATTTATTTTCTGTATTGGTCTTTGTAGGTTCCCATCTTGTCAAATGGAATAGGTTGGAATCCTGGAATCATTTGGAAGGCTTTGGCATCTGGTTTCAGGTTGAAGTTCTTGCTTTTCATGTCTACAAATCCGGGATCCTCTTTTGTTACCCAATTGTTTTTTCCATCCATCTGCGCATATTGACCTCCCAATAATTTGATGGGGTTTTCTGGTCCTCCCACAATCAGGTTGCCTTCCAACATATTGCCCCTCGAACGCATGCCCTGCCACTCTTTTCCTTCAACAATTTCATCAAGGTAGGGGAGCAATTCAGGGTATCTTGTTGAATATGGTGGTGACCTGAAATTGACATCATCTTCAAGCCTTTTCCTAAGCAGTCCATCCTTTCCATACATCTGGGCAGCCTGTGGTGCGGCCCATGTATAGTAGCTTGCTGACACTACAGCAGTGTGTGCAATTGGGTTGATCACAATATTGTTCTTCATCACCAAGTGCCAGCCTGCATTGCTGAAAAGTACGCCATGGTCGGTTTTCATATTGTTGAATACATTGCCATACACATATACATCGCTCGATGAATCATCGCAATAGATACCCATGGTCATCCTGTTGGGGTTTCCGCAATTGTCGAGATAATTGTACCGGATGATATTTCCCCTGTCACTTGGATTTCTTCCAATGTACCATGGCGAGGTATCGTTTGAATTCAGGGTTACATCATGGATATAATTGTATTCAAAGATGTGCTCGTTGCCATGAACAAAAATTCCATGCCAGTCTGAATTGAAAATCTCATTGTGTGAAATCCTGTTGCCACATCCATCCACCCTGATCCCTGCCCATGTGAATTTATTTCTTCTGGTATAGTTGTACACCCTGCAGTTCTCAGCATAGCTGTTTCCCTTGGTCAGGGATTTTTTGTCTCCTCCGCTGATGAAAATCCCACCACTTCCGGTATTGTACACATCACAACTCAGTACGCCATTGTTATTGCCAGCTTTTCTGTTCCAGGTACTGTTTCTGTACATATGATTTTGAAAACTACCGATCTGCCTGGATTGTGGTTCTCCCACATAATCATCGACTGAACTGTTTTCATCCAGCAGCTTTGCACCCTGTCCCATGAAAATTCCTGAAGTACCCACATTCCTTACGGTGCAGCCGGCAACAAGGGTATGATTGCTGCGCTCGATGTATACGCCGATTCCCCTGCCCGCTTCAATGGTAAGGCCCTTGAGCGTTACGTGCTCAGTGCCTTCCAATGCGATGATGGGGTCTTCCAACATGGATACCTGTATCAGGGCATCCTTCATGTCAGTGGGTGGCCAGAAGTAGAGGATTCCTGATGTTTCATCGATATACCATTCTCCTGGGCTGTCCAGTTCTTCAAGAATGTTGATGGCCACATATTCCTGAAAATCTTTTCCTGAACCAACACCATAGAGATGTGGTTTCTTGAGTTTGACCTGTCCGGCAATGGTGTCGATAAAATCAATGGGGTTATAGTCATCCCCAAACCCGTAATTCAGTGTTCCCTGGATCCAGAGATTGTTTTGGCCCGCCCATTTTTTGTGTCTCATATCTGTATAGGCAAAAAGCGCCCCTCGATTGGATTTGTCGCCATTGCGTGGCACTGATCCCGGATCGGATACTTTTCCGATTTTCATGGCGCCCTTGTTGGGATACCTTGAAAGGGTCATGGGTTCACCATTGTAGAAGAGTTCGAGGGTTGCCGGCACAACAGGAAGGGCATGTCCGTATTGGCGGTGGTTGCCCAGGTTCTTGATACCCTCAGCCTTCAGATCCGCCTGCCATACTTGTCCAATGACATTTTTTTCCAGCCTGTCTAAAATGCGCTTGTCGGTAACTTTGCTGAATTTCCCAGGTTTGATTGTTTTTCCACCGGTGATGTTGACCTTTTCCCCTGCTGCTGCTGACCAAACGATGGGGGCATCTTTTTTGCCCGCATCCTCTTCAGAAAGCTGGAAGGTTTGTTGCAGGTCATAAATGCCTTCATGGATGATCACGTTGAGCCCACCCTTGGGCAGTCCTTTTGTTTTTTTTTGGTTCCTGGCCAGGGTTCTGGCCGCCGCCAGGCTGGCAACGGGTTTTTCTTTGGTCCCGGGGTTCTTATCGCTTCCTTGAGGGCTCACATGTATCGATTGTGCCTGGGTTTCAAAGCAGCCGATGGCAAGCATCATCCATATCAACCTGAGGTATTTTCTGTGCATGAAATTCGTTTTTGGATTTGCGTATATTAGAGTAAATTACATAAAACTAATACGCGTACTAAGCCAATGCTAAAATAGTATACAAAGTGGCTCTTGTTATTGCCTTGGCAATGCAGGCCTAAAAGGTAAATTTACACGATCATAAATGCATTCCCATGAGAGGAATCCTCATCATTTTTCTTGCAATGCTGCTTTTCGGTTGTGACAATACCGAACTCCCCAAAGAAGTGGCTGAGGCCTATGCTTCCCTCCCCGAAGACATTGATTATAATGTGCATGTCAAAAAAATACTTTCCGACAAATGCTTCTCCTGTCATGGCCCAGACGCAAAAAAACAGAAGGCCGATCTGCGGTTGGACATTGCTTCTTTCGCCTACAGCAAAGTGACCGAGTCTGGCTTGAAGGCCATTGCTCCGGGAAGCCTTTCCAAAAGTGAATTGGTGAAGCGGATTCTTAGTGAAGATGCTGACTATGTGATGCCATCTCCGGAATCACACCTTGAGCTCTCTGCATATGAAAAAGCTGTGCTGGTAAAATGGGTGAAGCAGGGTGCGGAATATAAAAAACATTGGGCCTTTGCCCCGTTGAAATCGGTGTCAGTGCCTTCAGTGGAAAACAGGGCCTGGGTCAAGAATGAGATCGATCATTTCACCCTGGATGCAATAGAGCGTGCCGGGTTGGCACCTGCCAAACAAGCTGACAAGGAAACCCTGATCCGCAGGCTCAGTTTTGACATCAGGGGCATATCTCCAGATGTCAAGGAGGTGGATGCCTTCATGAAGGATACAGACCCAAAGGCATATGAGAAGTTGGTTGACAGGTACCTGGCTTCCCATCACTACGGAGAGCGCATGTCGGCCTACTGGCTGGATGTGGCCCGTTTTGCAGACAGCCATGGATACCTTGACGATAAACACCATGAGGTAAGTCCATGGCGCGATTGGGTGATCAGTGCCTATAACAGAAATATCCCTTTTAATGATTTTCTCACTTGGCAGCTTGCGGGAGATTTGTTACCCAATGCCACCAAGGAACAGGTATTGGCAACAGGATTCAATCGCATGCACAAACAAAATTCAGAAGCGGGTATTATTGAAGAAGAGTACCGTGTGGAGTATGTTGTTGACCGCACC
>CAITQQ010000177.1 GCA_903894575.1 uncultured bacterium | reverse complement strand
TCTTTCATTCCTTCAATGCGAAGCTGTTTATCTTTCAACTCAGGCAAGTTGCTATAAGACTTGTTCAAATAAAAATAAGCAACAGATGAAACATCATCAGACCGATAAAAATTTGCACCAAAATCTTCCTTGCCAAACATTGGATCATTGATGCCTTTGATGTCGGGTCTGTCGAGCAGGAGAATTTGCTCAGGAGGCCTGCCCTGAAGATTGAAAATATCCGCATTGCTTCCTTGCTTAAAAACCCGTACTGGCTTGAGTTGTACGCCCCTTGCCAGCATTTCGCGCAAGTTCTTTACGCTGGTGTTTCCAATTTGCTGGATCGTCACTTTACAGGCCTGCTGAAAATAAACAGGGTCGGGAACATGATAGCGGTAAAATGCATACACATCATTTTTGCTGTCTGAAACCAATGAACCCTGGTACTGATCCTGGTATTCACCTTGTCCCCATCCAGTTCCTATATAATCTTCGGTTCCTGTTCCAGCAAGTGTCGGCAGTTGTTTATCACCATCCAAATACATCTTCACCTCTCCTTCACCAAACCAGGTATTGCGGTAAGCGGAATCACCAATCACACCAATGTTCGTTCCGAGAAATCTTCCCTTGCCCTTGACTTCCGGAAGAATAACATGGTCAACGCCCAATGTTGTTTTGGGATTGCGGTCCCAATAGGCATGAAAATACATGGCGTCTTCGGGCACCGTTTCAACCGTATAATTGATATCATACCAAACCAATGCATGAGCGGATGATTCATTGGTGATGACAATCCTGGCGCCAGTCCTGTAAGGCATCGGAATGGTAAAGTTGAAGGAGCGCCCTTCCGGGTTGGAGAACAATGCATTTTTATAAGGTACCGACAAACCCAATCCCAATCCGAAAAAATCTCCAATGGGCGCGGATACTGCAGGCTTTTTGCTGCCGTCCCAATACATGTCAATCCTCACCATTCTTCTTTGCTCTTCGCTTCTGGGGATGGTACCGCTGATCCACATGCGGCGGATGATACCAGCACCCTTCACATCCATCATCACCAGTTTTTCACCAGCCTTGACCGTGAGAAAAGCGCTGCCCTTTGCACCCTGGTTTGCTTTTCCTGCTGCTCCTTTTTCTCCTGTAGGATTTTCAGGACTGATCCATCTTGTTGTAGCCGATGGCTTGGGTGCAGTAAACAATTCCTGTGCCTGCGTCAGCATGGCCAGGCATTGAAACAAAAAAAGAACCGATAATTTTTTCATGCAGTATTTTTTAGCAACAACCCTCGGGGCCGCAGCTGTTTGCAGTTGGTCTTGAAGGCTCCCCATTGATGATCTCCTCCTCGGTTGCGTCCCGAATGCCCGATATTTTTACAGTGTAATACAAGGTTTGTCCAGCAAGGGGATGGTTGGCATCAACAATGATATGATCATCATTTTTCTCTACCACAATGGCTTCTGTTCCGTCGAACAATTGAATGTATTCGCCTTCACCGACAGCAGCGGGATCTTCAAGATCCTCATTGGATACTTCAATGACGAGACTGACTTCCTTGGGGCCATAGGCCTCTTCCGGATAGATCACCACATCAATGACCTGATCTTGTTTCAAGCCCTCCAATGCACGCTCCAGTCCGGGAAGTATATTGTCTGCTCCATGCAAATATTCTTCCGGCGTAAAGCCATCATTGCCTTGCAACAGATTGCCCAATTCATCTTTCAACATATAGTTGATGGATACTACTTTGTTGTTTGTAATGATCATGTTTAAATAGATATATGGAGTGTTTGGTCTTTTGAAACCAGTACTGTGTTTTTAAATTGGATGATGCAGTTGTCTCCTTCTTGTTTGAAGGTAGAAGGAATGATTTTGTTTCCGAGTCGCACTACAAGTTTTCCCTGTTTTTTTGAAGCCTGCAATGAAAAAACATTGAGGGATAATGTTCCATGGGCAACTGTTATCGTTGCATTCAGTCCTTGGTTGTTTTTTTGTTGTGCATAGGTTCCCCATCCCTCTGCAGCAGTGAACGGTGCCTTGAAATTTTCGGCACCCATCCTGGGTGCAAAACGCATGTAGCCTTTGGGACCATGGTACTCAAAACCACAAGCAGCAATAAAAGTGCCATAACTCGCCATGGCCCTTGCATAGTGGTCACTGCACTCAATTTCATTGAATGGATTGCGCTTGCCGGCATGGTAGCGGTCGTGGATCATGCGGGTCAATACCAGCGATTCATCCAGCATGCCTTCGGCCATCATGTGCGCTGCCACCTGGTGCTCGAACCCGCTCATGCATTCATGAAAATATCCCAACTGCCAGGTCATGTTTTCGCCATAAGGCTTTGCCTCATTTTTGGGATTGGTATTCATCACCAATCCGCCTTCACCTGGCAGGGCATAAGGCCTTCCGCCTGGTCTTTCCTTGATGTAAGGCCCAACATCGGGCGTGAAATTGTATTTCCACAAAGCCCTCAAAGCAGACATCGTTTTTTCTTTGTCAATGATCCTGCCCAGACCGACCTGGTGTGCCCAGCTTTGTCCATAGACCTGGTCGATATGACAGGTATTGTAAGACCCTAGTTTTTGACGGCCTTTTATTTCATCAGGGCGGTGGATATAATATTCTCCATTGAACAATTTCTCGTCCATGTTTTTGCTGCCCTTGGCAACATAGTCTGCACAGGCTGCAGCAAATGCCTGATCACCCATTTCCATCGCCATCATTTCGCCTGCTTTTACTGCAGCAATGCAAAGCCCAACCAACCAGGCAATCTCCCCATCCCATACGGCATCCAAAGTGTTTTCGATGGGCGTATCTTCCATGCCATCCTTGTTCCGGTCTTGGTTGATGACCCACTGAGTGGCCAATTTTATTTTCGCCCAGTTCCTTTGAAGAAAAGCCTTGTCTGCACTCATCTGGTGTTCCCTGTATATCCTAAGAATCGTGCCCGCTTGTCCATCAATGGCAGGCCCCTTGACCACTTCACCACGGTACCACATCATGCCATCGGGTTGAAGAGACAATCCAAGGTCTACGCGTTCTCTGGTATCCCGTTCAATGGAAGGAAAAATTCGCCCCATGGCATGGGCATACTGCCAGACATGCATGCAAGTGCCTTCGCAACATCCCACCCCTTCCCAGGCATAGAACCGGCCAGACTCAAAACGGTGTGCAGTGGTCGTGGCCAAAGTAGAAATATTCAAAAACGTTCTTTCCAAAAACCACCAGGGCAGGCTAGAATCGTACCATGTTTTTCTCCATAACCTGCTTGCTGAAAAAAGTTGATGGCCATTCGCAGCAACATAAGCCGCAACTTCCGCAGCAGACTTGAACCATGTATTGTAATAACGTCCTTTGTCCTGGATGGCTTTGTTCAATTTCAGGTTCGCAAAATGCCAGCTGATCACCACATCTGTAGAGGCGGTTTTGTCCGCAGCTATTGTATGCGTAGAACAAACGGCAGCCACCAGTTGATCTGCCTTATTTTTTTCAACAGCTGATGAATTTAATTCATCAAAAGATGCGGCCTGGATGGGCAATAAAAGATTGGTATTGCAGGTTGCTGTTGTTGATAATGATGCAATGGCCATGCTGCCATGATCGGCAGCAGTGGATTGAAGTGCGTTTCCATTGGGTTTGATCGAACAGAAAAGGCCCTTGGCATTTTGGTCAGACAGTACTGCATTGACACGCTGGTCTGTTTCTTTTGCAGAACGCGGCGCAACCTTGTTTTCCAACCATCCCAACACATCCACCTTGATGGTTGATGCAGTCCTGTTTTTTATGGTGATAGAATAGACTGTGCAAGGCAATGATGAATTTTTTTCATCCAACGGAATGAAGGGTGAAAAAACTTCAGCTGTGATATCTACGGGCAACTGCTTGTCGATGTACCTGATTTTGGCCATGGGATAGGTGGCTTCAAAAACAATATCATCCCAGTCTGAGGCTTCCATTTTTTTGATGATGGTCTTGTTTCCCATGCTGATCCTGAAAGCAAAACCCTGCTGCAGCGGACGGATGTCTTTGGCCGGTTGAACATAGGCAGAGCCGTCTTGTGACCTTATTTTTTTACCAACATGCACCGATGAATGCCATTCAATGGTTTTGGGATCAACACCATTTTGATTGGCATTGAAAATATCCCATAACCATAGTCTTCCATCTCCACCAAGATAGACTGTTCCAGCATTGATGCCACCAACGGGCATTCCGATGTACTTGAGCTCATTTCTGGACTTGATGTACTTGGTAACATATCCTCTTTTAGAAAGGGATTGTATCCAGCTGGGATCTAGTTTCTTGTCTGTCGGAATATTGTGCAGCAGCTCATCTGGTTTGAATGGACCTGCTATGGCCTTGGCATTGCCGGCATAGATGCCAGCAGCGAAAATACCAGAAGAGCGCAAGAAGTTCCTGCGTTGCATACTTCAATCGTTTAAGACAGAAGTTACAGATTAGTCTGGAATAACTAAAATAAATTATTGAACCCGCTTAATCTAAAATCAATTCAAGAAAATCTTCTTCTATCATGCGTTGTCCATGCATTTGAAGAATATAATTTGTTTGCTGCAACAGTTGCATATTGATAAAGTTGGAAGTATAGTCTCCTTCTCTCCAGAGCTTGAATATCAACTGTTGATCCTGGGCCTTGGGATTGGAAGAAAGTATCATATAATGCAGCGTTGATATTTTTTCATCAGACAAGTGATTGAAAATACCATTTTGCAACAATTGTCTTGTATGTGAAATGAGTTTTGGTGAGACTTCCATGATCGTTGATTTTCCACAAGATGCAGATCAAATGTTACGGATACATGAATGAATCGTTAACTGAATATCTCTAAAATTAAAATGTTAAAAACATGTGGGTAGACTTGTTCATTTCTAATCTTTTGCTGTTGAAAATGAACAATAAAACCTAAATACATTAAACCACCACCAACTCATAAAATTCCTCAGGATTTAAATATTTATTTGCCATCGCCTTCAGTTCGTCAGCGGTGATGTTTTTGATAGTGTCTACCGAGTGGTAAAAGAAGCTGTCGTCCAATCCGTTCAGGACAAGATTCTTCCAACGGGCAATGATGTGGAAAGGACCATCAAGATCGCCAAGCAGGGTTCCAATCAAATAGTTTTTGACCAGCAAGATTTCTTCAGGATCGATATCGCCTTCGCGGAGTGCCTGCATTTCATTGTATACTTCCTGAACGGTGGCGCCACAAACATCACGGCCAGCCTCGGTGCTGATCATCCAGGCACCGCCATGGATATGGTTCACCAGAAAACTGTAGATGCCATAAGTATAGCCCTTGTCTTCGCGGATATTGTTCATCAACCTTGATCCAAAAAATCCGCCGAACAAGGTATTCAATACCTGCACTTTGGGGAAATCAGGATGATGCCTTGTTGGGAAGGGACGAGCGATGCGCACCGCACCCTGCACACCTTCTGGATCGTTGATGATGTTCCATTTTTTTTGTTCAGCAGGAGCAATGAGGTGTTCTGGTGTTTCGATAGGCAACTGGTTGAAGGGAAGATTACCAAAATTTTCATTCATCAATGTTGCATAATTCGCAGGCAAAATCCCTGCTGAGAAAATCGTGCAATGGCCTTGCTGGTAATAGGTGGCATAGTATTGACGGAGGGCCGCAACATCCAATGCATCATAATCAGACATTTCACTGTAGACACCATAAGGATGCTTTGCACCAAACAGGAATTCATCGATTTTTCTTCCTGCCACGAAGTCGCATTTTTTCAGGTTGACTTCCAGCTTCTGCTTCATGTTCTGCCTGAAAATATGGAGTTCCTCTTCAGGAAAAATCGCTTCTACAAAAAGTTCCTGCACCAGGGGAAGCAGGCTTTCCAGTTGTCTTGACAAACAATGCAGCGTGACAACTGCAGTTTCATTGTAGCAACTGCGGTTGAGATAAGCGCCGTAAAAATCAACATACTCGTTGATTTCATAGGCCGACTTTTTTGTTGTGCCGTTCTTGATCAGGAAATTTGTGGCAGACGCAATGTTGTTGCTTTTTTCAAACCAGTTCCCGGCCTTGAAAATCCACTCGATCTGCACAACCTCTTCCGTTCCTGCATTCACGTTGTAAACCTTGACACCATTGTCGAGGCTGAAAATTTCAGGCTTCTTCAATTCAATGGCGTACTCAATGGCATCCTTTATATGGGGCGCTTTGCTTCTGTCTGGCATGGAATGTTTTGAATGGTTTATGTTCTAATTCTCAGCAAGGTACCAGAGGGTATTGCTGTTGGAAGGCTGCAACACCGCATTGGCGATGCGTTTGAGGTCTTGCACCGTTACGTCCTGGTATTTCTTGAACTCCGTGTTCATCAGTTCACCATCGCCAAGCAATTCATAGAATGCAAGACTACCGGCCCTGTTCATCACACTCATGTCCTCAAAAGCCATCACGCTTTCGGTTTTGTTCTGTACTTTCTGCAATTCCCGCTCATCAACAATGCTATGCCTGATCTTGTCCAGTTCGGCTTCAATTGCGTCTTCGGCTTTTTTGATGTCTACGCCTTTGACCAACTGTCCGTCAATGGCCAGCAAGCCTGCATCCAGGCTACCAAAATGATAGCAGTTGATGCCTGTAAACAATTGCTGTTCTTTCACCAGTGATTGGTAAAGCCTTGAAGAGGCACCGCCTCCCAGAATATCCGTCAGTAAATCTGTTGCATAATAATCATCATCCAAACGGCTGCACATGTGCCAAGTCTTGTAAATCGCATCAGCAGGAACTTTGCGGTGAACGGTCATGCGCCTTTCTTCATTTTGCTCGGGTTCTACGGGAAGACTGCGGTTGTATTTTTCTCCCGAAGGGATCTCACCAAACCATTTCTCCGCCAATGCCCTGACTTGCTCAGTCGAAACATTTCCGGCCACCACCAGAATGGCGTTGCAGGGGGTATAGTGTTTGAAGAAAAACCGTTTTACATCTTCAAGCTGTGCATTTTCAACATGAGACAATTCTTTTCCGATGGTCATCCAACGATAAGGATGTTGCTTGAATGCCAATTCGCGCATGATATGCCAGACATCGCCATAGGGCTTGTTGATATAATGTTCCTTGAACTCCTCACAGACCACCTTGCGCTGCACGTCCAGGCTTTTCTTGCTGAAAGCAAGGCTCAGCATACGGTCGCTCTCTAACCAAAAAGCTGTTTCCAGGTTTTCGGAAGGAAGCTGGCAATAATAGTTCGTGAGGTCGTTGGTCGTATAGGCATTGTTCTCACCACCAGCCACTTGCAGGGGATCGTCATAGTCTGGAACGTTTACCGACCCGCCGAACATCAGGTGTTCAAACAAATGTGCAAACCCTGTTTGTTGCTCATCTTCGTCTCGCGCCCCCACATCGTACAATACGTTCACCACGGCCATGGGCGTGCTCTGGTCGGTATGCACCAAGACTTTCAATCCGTTGTCCAGCATGAATCTTTCGAACTTCACCATAACACAAATGTAATCAATAGCTTACAATATACTTCTTGCCTTCATGGAGAGCATCATTGGCATACCATCCCTGATCACCAAAAACCGCAGTTTTTGTCCGAGCGTTTGCATGATCGTTTTATACTCCTGGATATTGTTGCTGGTATTGTTGTTGATGGCAACAATAATGTCTTCTTTTTTAAACCCGGCCTTTTCAGCAGGCGAGGCAGGCACCACATCGTCTACCACAATTTTTTCATCAATAAAATAGATGGACAGCCCGCTGTAGGCATAATCAAAATCGTCTTTGAAATGGAGGTTGGGCACAATATGCACTTGCTGCTTGGCATAATTGAAGGTGATATTGAACCTCCGGAGGATATCGTTGCCCAGCAATCCACCCACAAAAGGATAGTTGGTGACATTGTATTCATCCCTGAAAAGGAAAGTCGGCACCCACTTGAAGCGGTAAGGACCCACCTTGAGCTGCTTGATGGTGGTCAAGCGCATGCTCATCTTCCCCCCAACCCCTTCCGCCTGGGTAACCACCGGGGGCTTGCGGCTTTTTTTCAAAACCGCACTGTCGTTGATATAACTTTCTGACAAAAGGAAATTCAATCCTGCACCCGTATCAAGATAAAACCGCTGAATAAACTTTCGGCTGTCAGTGAATTCAAGCGATTGCATGGGAAGGGCCGTGAACATGGGATAGAGCATAAAACCTGATCGGGGATAGCTGTACTCCCCTTTTGAAAAAACATTGATCTGAAGAAAATCATAGTTGATGTTGACGATGTAGCGGCTGAAAAAACTATATCCGATGATGCCATCAATCTTGATGCCATAGACGCTGGTCAAGATACCATAATCATTGACATGAAAATTGACATTATCGACTATCAAGCCGGGCAGCCTGAGCCTTGCATTGTTCAAAAAAGAAACT
>CAITQQ010000176.1 GCA_903894575.1 uncultured bacterium | reverse complement strand
GAAAATCCTGATCGAACCACCACCAATTTCATTGCCGTTCAATACCATGTCGTAGGCATTGGCCTTGATCTGCGCATAAGGATGCGAAAGATAATTGGCCGCATCATGGATCACCGGATCGTTGTCGATCATTGTCTGGATCTGTGATGGTTTGGGCGAAGTAAAGGGATGATGCCTGGCCACCCAGCGGTTCTCTTCTTCAGCATATTCGAACAATGGGAAATCAAGTACCCAAAGCAATTTGAATTCATCTTCCTTGCGCAATCCCAGTTGCTTGCCCATTTCAAGTCTTAGCTCACTGGTGGCTTTTCTGGTCCTTTCCTCAGCTCCGGCCAATACAAGGATGATATCCCCTTTGTTGGCACCAGCAGCGTCTGCAATGGCCTTCAAACGGTCTTCAGCATAGAACTTGTCGATGCTGCTCTTCAGGGTTCCATCTTCATTGTACCTGATGTAGGCCAATCCCTTCATGCCAATCTGCGGACGCTTCACCCATTCAGTCAATTCATCCAGTTGTTTTCTGGTGAACGCAGCACCACCTGGAACAGCAATGGCCATCACAGATTCAGCAGCATCAAACACAACAAATCCTGCATCATTGATCAAGGCTGAATGATCCTCCTTGTTGAAGAAAACGGTTGAAGGTTTTTTCAGGGTGCAGATCTTCATGCCAAAGCGGATGTCCGGCTTATCGTTGCCAAACTGCCACATGGCATCTTCCCATGTCATGCGTTCCACTACATCGGTATAATCTATGTTCTTTACATCCTTGAAAATTCTTTTGATCAAGGTCTCAAACATGTTCAGGATATCCTCCTGTTCAACAAAGGCCATCTCACAATCAATCTGTGTGAATTCAGGCTGTCTGTCGGCCCTCAAATCCTCATCCCTGAAGCATTTCACGATCTGGTAGTAGCGGTCATAGCCACTCACCATCAGGAGTTGCTTGAAGGTCTGGGGCGATTGGGGCAATGCATAGAATTGTCCCTGGTTCATTCTTGAAGGCACCACAAAATCCCTTGCGCCTTCCGGTGTAGACTTGATCAGGAATGGAGTTTCGATATCCATGAATGCATTTTCATGCAGGAAATTTCTAGCAGATCGGTTAACGGCATAGCGGAGTTCCAGGTTCCTTTTGACAGCATTCCTGCGAAGGTCAAGGTACCTGTATTTCATCCGAATATCATCGCCACCATCGGTGTCATCCTGAATGGTAAAAGGAGGAACGGCAGATTTGTTCAAAATAGTGAATGCAGTGACTTCAATCTCAATCTCACCCGTTGGAATGGTCAGGTTCTTGTTGCTTCGCTCAATCACATTGCCCTTGGCCTGCAATACAAATTCCCTGCCCAGGGGATTTTCATCCAGCTGCTGGTTGAAACTTTCATTGAAAACCAATTGGGTGATGCCGTAGCGATCGCGAAGGTCAACAAAGGTAATGGCACCGAATTTCCTGACGGTCTGCACCCATCCAGCCAAGGTTACGGATGAACCTGTGTGCTGAATCCTGAGTTCTCCGCATGTATGAGATCTGAACATATTGATTGATTTGTTGAGGCCTTGATTAAGGCTCAAAGATACTTCAAGGACTGCATTTTTGACCAGATTAGTTGCTGGCTTTGTCTTCCATTTCCTTGATAACCTTTTTTGTCTGTTGCTGAACCTGTTCTTCCAGCCCTGGTTTATGCATGTATATCAGGTAATAATATCCGAGGATCAACAAACCAATGCCAAAAGGCAGGACAGAGAATTGCCTCAATCCATAGGATCCGATGAGGTTGACATCCCAGCCAAAAAACTCGCCTATCATCCATGTACAGTTGGCCGTGATCCAAAAATTAATGGCAAGGTTGTGCAACAACTCTCCGGTGATTTTTCTGGTCTGGTAGGTGATTAAAATGGCTACCAGCATGGTGGGGATGATCATGATCAGGGCTGGATACTTGAGGTTCAATGCCCAGCATGCATCCTTGATCAACCATAATAAAATATGGAGGTTCTCAACCCTTCTGAATTTATAAGGAATATGATAAAGAGGAGGCTTGCTCATGGTCGTAGGAGGAAAATTATTTTCCTGCCATTGCTGCTGCCATGGTCTTGCCAATGTCAGCAGGGCTGTCTACAACATGGATGCCACACTCGCGCATGATTTTCATTTTGGCTTCAGCAGTATCATCAGAACCGCCGATGATGGCACCAGCATGGCCCATTCTTCTGCCGGGAGGGGCAGTCTGGCCTGCAATGAATCCAACAACAGGCTTGGTGCCATGTGCTTTGATCCAACG
>CAITQQ010000175.1 GCA_903894575.1 uncultured bacterium | reverse complement strand
GAAGCCATTCAATACCAACAAGAGTGATAGTGCGGCAATGGCCATTGTCGGCCTGAGCATAAAGCCCCATTCCTCACCTGCGTTTCGGGCTTCCATTCTTGCCTTCAACCTGGTATAAAAAAAATCATCCGTTCCAATCTCCTGCATGTTATCCAGCAGTTGGAGATGGTCTTCCAACAAAGCGGTTGAAGTATTTTTCATCCCGATGGTTTTATGGTTTGTAATATTGCTCAAGATTCTTCTTTAGGTTTTCTTTTGCCCTGCTCAGCAAGGATTCAATTGCTTTAACCCCCAACCCCATGATGGCTGTTGCTTCCTCATATTTCATGCCTTGAATCCGAATCAAGGTAAAGGCCAATTGTTGTTTTTCCGGCAGTTGACCAATCGCCCTGTACAAGGCCGTCGCTTTTTCCTTGTTTTCTGCAGCAATGCCCGGATGCATTTCCACCACATCCATACTTCTTTTTTCTTCGGGCATCCACCAAGGAATGATAGCGTGTAGCCTTTGCCTGGTCTTCCTTTTCCTCAATTTTTCCAAGGCCTTTCGGATGGCGATTCTCTGCACCCAAGTGGAAAGTTTTGATTCGCCCTTGAATGACCCAATCGACCCATGTATCTGAATGAAGGTTTCCTGCAGCACCTCTTCAGCATCGTCCCTGTCCTGCACAATATTCAATACGGTGTGATGCAAGCGGTGGCTGAGGCTGTTCACCAACCACCGGAAAGCAGGTTCATCCCCCTGCCTCAAACCGCTTATGAGTTCCGCTTCATTCAAATTACTTTATTATAGATGCATCTAAGTTCCTATTCCTTCGGACAAAAACAAAAAAGGGACCATCTTTCGATGGCCCCTTTCGAGTTTATTTGGAAAACCTATTAATTCGCTTTGATCAATTTTCCAGTTGTGCTGTAGGTTCCGTTTCTGAATACAAACACAAGGTTTTTCCTTTGTGCAGCAGGCACATTGTACTCAATGTTTGTGGTTGTATTGGCTTGCATTTCACCTTCAAACAGGTTGGCTACTTTCTGGCCGAGCATGTTGTACAATACAAGGCTGGTTTTGGCTGTCTGCCTGGCTGTCAGGCGGAAGCTGATCTTGTCGTTGTAAGGATTGGGGTATGTTCCTACCGCTACGCCAACAGATCCACCATTGGAAGCCGCACCCATCTCTTCTTGCGCGCCAATCATGGTCATGGCTGCACTTCTTTTCTTGCGATCGTCATCGTCGTCGTCATCACCTTTTTTGCACTGATCAAACTTCACAAAATAACGGCCATGTTCAAAAGCTTCGTTGATGGCTTTCAGGGTTTTGGCAACATCCTTGTAAGAAACATTCGCAGGAAGTTTAGATTTGTCAAACAAAACATCAACAGCAAACTTCACAAGGTCTTTTACTGATTTATCACCGGCCACAGCATTCAACACTTTTGCAGAAATAAACCTTTTCTTGTCATCATCCCTATCATCATCATCATTGTCATCATCTTCCCTGTCGTATTTCTCCTCTTTTCTGTCCACACAACCCGGAGCTTTCTTGGTAATGATGCATTTATCACCAGCATTTTTCAAATCAAAGTTTGCAAGATCCTCACCTACTTCAGGAATAGAAGTGCTCAATGCAAGAGCAATTACTTGTCCAAGCAGTTCATTGTTGAGTTTAAAGGCTTTTTCTTTGCTCTTTTTGTCGCTGCTGTTGCACTCGTAAGATTCGCGAATGGCATCAGACTTTCCAGACATTGGAAGCATTGCATTCAGGTTAACGCTTTCATTCTTGCTGATGACAAACATTCCTTTGTAACCATCCTTACCACCTTTCTCTCCGAGTTTCAACGTAAATGCAGTCAATTTTGTGAGTGATGCATTGATCAAATCAAGAGGCTTATTATATGGGGTCGTTTTTTCTATCTTACCATCTTTCACTTCAGTGATGATACAAACCTTTCCTTTTTTGCTACCATAGTAAGATTGCGTGAAAGTATAGTACGGAACAGATACAATGTGTACATCAACATCAGAATGATCACCCTCACAACCATGCTCATTTGTTTCAGAATACTCGTACTCATGGTGATCGCCAGACTTTTCAGTGGATGGCTTAGGGGCTGCTGAACTGCCTAGTTTTACCCCTTTCGAATACCAGTTTGAAGTGTTTCTTTCAGAGGCTTTCAATGAAACCTCTTTGCTAACTCCGCCATGATTATGGTCTTCGTGGTGATTATCGCGTTTAGTAGGTTTAGGGAGAACAGTTAATGTAAACGTTACTCCATTGCTGCTACATACATTCGCATTTTTTACAAAGAGTGTAGCGGTGTAGGTTCCTGCTGCAGTACCTGCAGGAACAGCAATGCTGATCGGACTTGATGTCAGATTAGCATCAGTAACTGTTGAAAAACTATTGGCCGGTGTATTAGCCCAGCTGATGCTATATGTTGTAGGTGTATTCGTTGTTGTACTATATGTCAATGGCGTCATTTGTCCAGCTGTGCTGTAACAAATTGCTTTCGCGCTTTGTGAAGCAGTAATGGTTGGCAATGGATTGACAATGAGTGTCACACCGGATGCTACAGATACACAACCGGTAGCTGTATTGGTAATCACCACAGTATATGTTCCAGCAACTGTTGCAGAAAAACTATTAACGCTACCCGGATTCGTTACGCCATTAGGGCAAGTCCAGCTATAGGTGTATGTTCCGTCAGTTCCAGGAGCTGCAGTGATTGTTGCTGAAGCACCTTGACAAATAGCTTTATCAGTAGAAGAATTTCCAGAATTTTCTGTTATAGTTGTTGCTACTGTTGGCAATGCATTAACCACAACAGTCACCTCAGTGCTTGTTACTGATCCGCACTTGCCAGTTACAATAACATAATACTTGAAAGATCCTGCAACTGCTCCTGAAGGAGAATAAGTTGAAGAAGTTGCATCTTTAATTGCACCACCATCGTCAAACCACTGATAAGTCAAAGTTCCCTCACCAGTTGCAGTAACTGAAAGTGTACCTGGTGTTGTACCGATACAAACAGCTGCTGGTGCAACGGGTTGTGCAGTTATTTCAGTTTTTTTCTTGATGGTAACTTCATGTTCCTCTTCATTTTCACAACCATCCTCATCGCTATAGCTGAGCGTGTAAGAACCTGCAGCTGATGGCTTGAAACTACGGCTAGACTGGCTGAAGCTATTATCATTTAATTTAGACCAGCTGTAGTTGTGCCTGCAATTACCATCATGGCCGTGGTTGTTGTCATCATCGTGATCAGACTCAATTTCGTCTCCATCACAAATATCATGTTTGCCAGGATGCTCATGAACTTTTACGGGGATATCTATTTGTTCATCTTCATCTTCTGAAGACTTATCAGAAACCTTCCTTTTGATGCTGATGGTTTTGCTTTTGTATTTGCCTACGAGAACCAGGGTAACTGTTTTAATTTTCAATTTCTTGCTGTCGCCAAATGCATCAACAGGACCAGGCCTGTCATCTTCCTCTTGCTTTGACTTGGAAGAGAAATAGTTGGACAACGAAAACTTGTGTTTCTTGCTTTTGCTAGAGCTATACCGATACTTAGACTTGCTGCTTTTTTCATCATGCTCTTCACTGTAATGATCATCATCTTCATCCTCATCTTTTTCTTTGTCTTTTACATCATCAACATCATCCTCATCAACACAGTCATTGAAATTGGAAAAATTCAACTTGCTGTTTTTGGATGTTTTAAGCTCCCATACAAATGTGGTTTTACCATTTTTGTACTCTGAGGATTTCAATGTGATTTTTTTGTTTTGCGCCGACAGCTCTGTGTGGGAAGCAAAAACCAGGATGATGGGCAATAGCAAGTAGCCCATCCACTTTGTTAAGCGAGAACAGTTCATGAAGGGTTTGTTTAGTTTTCAAAATTTGAATACATCTCCCCATCAGGTCTGTGTAAACAGCCTAAAAGAAAAATAAGTTGGTAGGTCTTTGTGGAGGATGGTGGGTACCCGGAAAAAAGGGCCGGTCTTTGTGGAGGATGAAAGCGGATTGAGTAGTAAAAATAGTAGGCAAACTTTTCTTTCACAATATTTCTGGTATTTTTTTTCACATATTTTATTTTTATATGTATAAATAGTTATAATTCTATTTTTTATAAATGTTTCAAAAATATAT
>CAITQQ010000174.1 GCA_903894575.1 uncultured bacterium | reverse complement strand
TTGTTTCTTTACTTTATTTGTATAGAAGTTGCTTCAAATATATTTTATAATCCGTTCCCTAAAATCCTTCTTGACAATTCCGGGAAACGAACAAATGCAGCAATCCATACAAAAGCTTGTATTACACAAGGAGCAACTACTGATATTCCATGTTCTAAATGTGTTGCAATGGCTCCTCCCATGTAGGCTGCCAAAAGCAAGGTGCCCAGCATGCCTGTTCTTGGAATGACGAATAAAATCACACAAGCCAGTTCTATTGCACCCAAAGTGAAATTCGCTGTTGAATCCAATCCAAAGGTTGAAGCCATTTTTAAAGCTTCTTCATCTGCTGTAAATTTTGAAATAGCACTGCCCACAAATATGAAGGCTACCAATCCAGCAAGGACCCAGTGGATGATATTTTTTGTTTTGTCTGACATATTTTAGTGTTTGAATATTTAAACAATACAATTTACCTCCTGCCAAAAATCAATTGGCAGTTACATTAAAGCTTGTAAAAAAGAATTATTCCTTCTCCCCTGTCAACACAACCTGTCCATCAGCAACAGACAACTTGATGGATTTGATTTTTCCGCCATCCCTGATGAAAACCAGCTCAGCAGGATAGTTTTGGATGGTAGCGCTGAAAGCATCTGTTGACTTGCTTTTCAATTCCCATGATTCGCCAGGGCTGGCGTCAGATTGTGCAAACAACTTGCCATCTTTTTCAATAATGAAAATCTTTTTGCAATACTGGTTTTCTGCCATCTTGAAAGTAGAGGCATAATCAGAAACTTCTTTATTGCCAGACAATACCACCTGACCACCTGCGATGGATATTTTCACAGCATTGACGCCTCCTTCAGTACGGCTGAACAAGAATTCAGCATCATAACTTTGGATCTTTGTCTTGAAAAGATCTTTGGTGCCAGATGGAGCCAATTCCACATATTCATTAGGGCTTGCATCTGAGGTAGCCACCAATTTATTGTCTTTTACTGACACAGAAAGTTTCTTGATGTACTGGTTTTCTGCCATTTTGAAATTCGCAGCGTAAGACTGCAGGTTGAGGCTTGAATCCTGAGCGAATCCAATAGCAGTAAACAATATGCTAACAATCAATGCAATGGTCAAACGGGCCTTGTTCATAATTAATATTTTTGATTTGTGAACTTATGCTTTATTTTATAATTTTTGAAAAATATCAAGGCTTCTTAACAATAACATATCGAACAAGTGAAAAAACGGTCCAATTACATTTCTTGGGATGAATATTTCATGGGTGTTGCCCTGCTTTCGGCACAGCGGAGCAAGGATCCCAACACGCAGGTAGGTGCCTGCATTGTCAATGACAAGAACAAGATCGTAGGTGCTGGCTACAATGGTCTTCCCATTGGCTGCAGTGATGATGAATTTTCCTGGAGCAAGGAAGGTGATTTTATGGATACCAAATATCCTTTCGTTTGCCATGCAGAGCTGAATGCCATCCTCAACAATATTGGCATGGACCTCAGGGGTTGTACCATTTACACGGCTTTGTTTCCCTGCAATGAATGCACCAAGGCCATCATCCAGTCAGGGATTTCAACCGTGGTGTATTTGTCTGACAAATATGAACAGACGGATGCTGCCAGGGCTTCCAAACTGATGCTGGACAAGGCTGGAATTGCTTACCGAAAAGTGGTAGTATCTGTTGACCGAATAGTACTTTCCTTTGACGAGAAAGATGTTTAACCCATGGCCTAATTGTCTGCCATCTTGATCGTGGGTCTTTTGTCCATCTGGTCCCGCTTTTCGTATTCAAAGCCTTTTATTTTCAGCGGGGGCTGGTGCAGGCGAGGTCTTTGCAATTCATATTGGTAAACCGCTTTCCCCAATTCCCTGAAAAATGGGAAGCCCATGCTTTCTTCATCATATTTTGAATCGTTGATAACCCCATCGCTGTTGAC
>CAITQQ010000173.1 GCA_903894575.1 uncultured bacterium | reverse complement strand
TCCGCTATAATAGGATGAGTCTTCGGAAATATCAACCATCCGCTCATAACAGCGGTACAAGGCTGTGTAAAAAGAACGTTTCTGACCTTCTGTACCTCCCTCGACCTTTATTTGCGACATCACTTTACTCCAGGCAAGCTTACCGGCTTCCAATACTGATTGAAAATTGCTTTTGCCAAGTTCTTTGTCGTAGTTCCGCTTTGCCTGTTCCGGGCTTATATAACTGATCGCATATTTAAATTCAACTTCCCTGGTTAATGCCGGGAAACTGATATACGCTTTAACAGCTTCCCCTTCAATATTTCTTTCAGGCAATAACTTGCCTCTTGTCCCTACTCCAGGTGTTCCGGGAACATTAAAAACACCATACATATATACTTTAATATCGCCACGGTAAGTTTCCATGCCTGAAATCTCAGTGGCAGACAAAAAATCAAAGGATGCTTTGCCAGCATTGTATACACCGAACAATATTGCTTTGTTTTTTACATTGGGAAATGAAAACCGGTAGAAACCAGTTTTTTTACCCGCTGTAAAATCTACTTTAACCTCATCGTCTACTAAATAGGTGGAATAATACCATGGCCTGTTGATCTCAAGATCATGGTCATAGGTCATTTTAGCTGTCCAGCTTTTATCGGTTATATCTCCAATTGCCGGTTTTAAAGAAAAAACCTGCCCCTGGCGATGAGAAACAATCGTTAATGGGAAAGTAGAAATCTGGTCGTCCAAGAAATCCATTCTTTGTGGTGTAAACCTGATCAGCTGATTGGGGAGCTGCACAGTTGGCCTGGTGGGTAACAACAATTGCCCCACATTGCCTATGGTAGGGTCTATGTAACCAATGTTTGAATTCGGAACCTTGCTGTTTTGAGCTGTAGCAACTTTAATGAAAAAGCTAAGCAGCAGCATTTTGACTATGCTACCTGTAAGTTTTAGAACTCTGTGAACAGAAAGAAATTTGACACCAACAAAACGATACTTCCCATTCAAATGAGCAGCAACCGAATATTTCATACATACAAGCATTTCGTTACAAATTATAGTGTAAGAAACGTTTGCTGCGTTAATAACAGCACTAATAAATCAACTAATGAATAAATTAATGTTGTTTTTTTTACTGTTTTTTAAGAAAAACGAATAAAAGGATATGCATATTGGGTAATTTTCTCATTGCCCGATTATTTCTGCGTAGGTTTTTGCAAAATCCTCTCCGTAATTTTTTGTGTATTCTTTTGTGAAATTCAAATACGTCTCTTTTGCCAATCCATGCCTACCCAATATGATAAGGGAACGGCATTTTAGTTCAAGCGCCTCCTCGTTCATTTGATCAAATTGAAAAATACAATTGGCCAACTTTAAAATAAAGTCAGGCTCCGACTGCAATCTGGCTTTTGAAGTATAGGAAAGGATGGTACCAATTACAAAATCACTCACATTGGCCTTGGTATCATCCAACCAGGAATATTGAACCTCTCTTAAAAAAGCACCCCTGTTTAAGAGATTCAACAATTCATTTATATAACTTTTATCTACAGAAGCTGGTTTCGTATCGGCCAGCTTTAAAAATTGCTGATAGTCCAGTGTAATAGAATTGTTTAAAATTTCAAATCTCCATTTCCCCGTTTCCTTGGAAATATTAGTGGCGCCTGCTTTTTCGAGTATTGATTTCAGTTTAACAATATTAACCGAAAAATTATTTCTGGCATCTTTTATGGGTTTATCAACCCATATGGTTTCATACAGTTTATCCGAAGAAATGCCTTTGCCATCTTTAAACGTGTTAATAAGGATCAATAAAAAGATCTCCTTAAGGAGCGGAGTAAACTGTCGGGTGATATCGTTGCCTTCCTTATCAATCACTTCAAAATTACCAAAAAGAAAAATGGAAGATGATGTCGTTCTGTTCTCGTATAATCCATGATTGGAGGAAGGGTCTTCTACTACCATTGATTGAATAGCTGATTGAGAGGGTATAACAGAGAATTGCACGTCTCTAACTGGCTGCATAGGTTGTTTTCGCCTATTGCGGAAAGCAAAAATTAATATGACGAATAAGATTGAAGCTAAAAGGATTGCCAAAAAAGAAAATATTGATTTGTCGCTGGCATTGACTGGTTGAGTCACAATTAGCCTGTTGGGTGGAAAGTCAATCGTAAAAATCTTTACACTTGTTGGTTTATTGGT
This sequence comes from uncultured bacterium, assembly GCA_903894575.1. GTDB lineage: Bacteria > Bacteroidota > Bacteroidia > Chitinophagales > Chitinophagaceae > Pollutibacter. The sequence continues at coordinate 2,069 of CAITQQ010000173.1, read as the reverse complement.
GGCACTCACTAAAGTTACTGCTACCAATTTTTTACTTGAAGGGCAATAATATAAATCAGCAAAAGATTCGATATCATGGAAAGCATATGGAATGCTGTCTCCCAAAAACTCATACTCAGGTGAACTCAGGGAACCCCGAATCAACTGCAGATGGGAATTGAACCGGTCATTGGGAAAAGTTAAGCCATAAAATTGATTGGCCTCACCATCAATAATAAGGCTATTGGCAAAACAAAATTCTTTTTCTGGTTGCTTAAAATTATAGATGTGCTTGAACGAACGTCCAGCAACACTATAAGCCATTAGCTCAAAATTATAGGTAGGATTTACAGTCTGATGACCTGTTTTACTTCCATAGCCTCCGATGATATAAGCAGTATCTGCAGCAGCATTGGTGCCCAAAGCCGAGAGATAACGGGGCATGAAAAAATCACCCTTGGTTTGAAGGACTTCCCATGTATTATCCCGAAAACTGAACCGCTGAACAAGATTTTTATATTTCAATTGTCCATATCCACCGATGATATAAAGAGCGCTATCAAAAGGTGAGATAAATTTATTGGCCTGCCAAAACTCTGTAAGCTTAGGCTTTGCCGAGAAGTTTAAACTCCATGCGTTTTCTGCTGCATCATAGGTTGATACGGTTTTTTCATCTATAAAATAATTATGCAGCCTATTAGAAATGTCATCGTAAATGGACTGGTTGCCTGCAGGCAAAGGCTTCCGGCTTTTTAAAAGTTTGGAGCCCGATAATTGATTTTTTTTAAAAGAATATTCGTACAGTGTATCGACAGAAATGATATACAATATTTCGTTTTCTTTATCAAATGCAACACTGGGAGTGGCGGTTGTTTCTATTGTTTGAAGCTGGTTCCAATATAAATACCGGGGTGCAATCCAAACAGGATTTTTTATTTCGGCAACTTTTTTCTCAACGGTATCCAATGCGCTGTTTCCAGCAGTTTCCGACAACTGAAAAGAGTATTTCTTTTTTTTATTTTCTGTAATATTGACGTCCTTAATTTGCATTGGAGGAACATCAATTGTTTTATATCGTTCCAGGTTATTCGCTCCAAAAAATACTTTCCAACATGTTGCATTGGTAAAGTTCAGCTTGCCTTTGGTTACCAAACGATTGTTAAGGGAAAAACTCACTTCTCGCTTAATTTTATCCAACCTAATTTCACAATGATTCCATTTGCCAAACAGACTGGAAGAATCAATCTTAAAAGCATAAGAAAATGATTCTCCGATAACAAAATTAAAATTTCCGGTTTTGTCGATAGATACTACATCTATATTCTGATTATCTGTAGTGATCAACCTTATTACATATCCAAAATATGCATTAAGGCCAGGAAGAAATTTAAGATCGAAAGATATTTGAGTGTCTTCTTTAAAACAGAGGGCTTCTCCAGGTGTTAAATTGAGCGAAGTGCGTTTTTCTGGGATTGCTTCATGACTGGAAAATTGCAATCCATATGACTGGCTGTATACCCCCCCAGAAAACAGAAGCAATCCTGTCACTAAATAAAGAAAAATCCTCATGGCAATCAAACAGTTACTGGGTAAAAATACTCTATTCTGATATAATAAAAATAATTAGCCATCTCTACTTACGAGACAGTAGCGTTGGAATGATGGTTAATCACATGATCTTTAGTTATAAAAAAAACAATTAAAAGTCTACTGATAAATGAAGCATTGACCGGCACTCCACTTTTTTAATAAAGTATGAGTTCTTTCTTTTCATAAGGAATCGGATAGGCTGTAATCCATACTTCTGGATTGAATTTCGCCACGCCATCTTTCATCACCATTACCACCGCATCAATTGTTGATCCTTTCATGTCTTCTGTCAACGGAAAATAATAGGTATAATTTGATTCGACCAATGGTACAGGATACTCCCATGAATTGCTTCTATAGGATAAACTTCTATCGGGTGCACCAACCAGTTTTCCATTTACACGCAAGGCTGCATAAGCTCCTTCAATCCCGTGCTGTCCGTTGAGTGCTACTGCCAGGTAACTTCCTTTTGGAATTTCATTGAGCACGAAGCTGTATTG
>CAITQQ010000172.1 GCA_903894575.1 uncultured bacterium | reverse complement strand
GTTCTGATTGGAAGGACTCTTCATTGATTCCTCCTTCAAGAATGGCTCAGCACAATGAGTTCCTTAACAACCAGTACATTTTCCCTGCAAAGCCCCGCAACCAGTGGGAAGTAGGATTTAAAGTGGGAGCTCCAAACATCAATGGTGATGTAAGTTCAGTTTTTCCAACTTTCGGATATGGTTTGCATGTTAGGAAGTCTATAGGTTACATTGTATCATTGAGGGGAGAGTTCAATAGCGGTACTGCTGTTGGATTAAATTGGAAGGATAGTTACAATTACATGAACAATCCTGCATGGAAAAATAATGGATACAGGGGAAATCAACGCATTTATACAGGAGTTGGTAACCAAACTGTTGGTTTGGTAGCTGCCACCGACAGGGTCTTTTACAATTACAAAACCAAGCTCAACGATTTGAGTGCCCAAATGCTTTTCAACCTTAGCAACATCCGTTTCCATAAAGCTGAGCCCAAATTTGGTCTTTATGCCATTATCGGTGTAGGTGTTACTTTTTATGAAACCAATATTGATGCACTCAATGCCAGTGGTCAAAAATACAATTTCAATTCCATCCCCGGTGGAACCAATGCAACACGCAATGACACCAAGTCAGCATTGAAATCTTTGTTGGATGGTACTTACGAAACTGCAGGAGAAACAAATACACAATACAACAAGAAGTTGTTTGGTAAAACTTCAAAAACCAATACATCTTTTGGTATGGGATTTGCCTTCAAACTTTCCAAGCGAGTTAATTTGGCACTTGAGGATAGAGTGACATTTTTGGCAGATGATTTGTTGGATGGACAACGTTGGAGTGCTTCTCCTATTGGGGATGCTACTGCAACAACTCACTATGACACATACAATTTCTTGTCTCTTGGATTGAACATCAACATTTTCTAATTCTTACTAACCCTCATCAAATTTTCCAAATATGAAACTGAATAAAATATTCTCGGTTCTGTTCTTGGGTTTATTCCTCCTCGCAGGATTGGATACCTTTGCACAGAAAAAATCTAAGTCTGTAGAGCCTCTTTACTGGAAGAATCCACTCGAATTTTCTTATGGTGAATTGAATTCTCCCAAGAGGATGAAAATGCCAAAGGTTGTTCTTGATGATGCTGATGGAGATGGCGTAGCTGATCAATTCGACATGGAGCCTAACACACCTGCCGGAGCCCCTGTTGATACCCATGGTGTTAGCAAGGATACAGACGGTGATGGCGTTCCTGATTACAAGGACAAGCAATTGATCACCCCTACAGACTGTCAACCAGTTGATGCAAATGGTGTAGGTAAATGCCCTGAGCCTCCTTGCTGCAAGAACATGGTTGTTCCTGCTCCAGTTACTTGCAACATGGGTAACATACCAAGCGTAAGCTTTGCAAAGGCATCTTCAACTTTGTCTAAAGAAGCTCAAAGCCTTTTGGCTTCTACTGCTGACAGGCTGAAAAACAACCCTGCCTGTAAAGTATTCATCACTGGATATGCAGAGGCTTCAAAAGCCAGCCAGCAGCTTAGCTGGGATAGGGTTAATGCAATCATGACTTACCTTACTGAAAAGCAAGGAATTGCTGCTGATCGTTTGATCAATAAATATGGTCAAGCCGATGGCGATGTCAATACAATTGATTTCAGTGCAACAGGAGAAGTAGTTGATGCACCGAATACGGTTCCAGCTCCTCATCCGAACTTGCGTTCAAAGAAATAAACTGAACCCAAAACATAGCGGTGCCCTCCTGTGAAGGAGGGCACTTTTTTTTATGACTTGTTTAACCTGGACTATTATTTAAAGAACTTAATTTAGTTTCTTCTGCTAAATGCTTAACTTTGACATCCATTTATGAAGTTGAATAATATCCTGGTTTTTGTGTTGATCCTTTCATTGGGTGCTTGTTCCAAATTTGGGAAGGTGCTGAAGAGCAAGGATTTCGAGTACAAGCTGAAAATGGCCAATACCTACTTCGAGAAAAAGGAATATCGCCAGGCCCAGGTCTTGTATGAAGAACTTTTTCCCGTATTCAAAGGTACCCCTCAGTTTGACGACCTGTATTATAATTATGCTTTTTCCCATTATAACATGAGGGATTACGAAACTGCTGAGAACCTTTTCAAAGGATATCTTGAAGTTTTCGCCAACAGCAAAAGAGCTGAGGAGGTTGAATACATGCAGGCAAATTGCTACTATAAGCAATCCCCAAAGCCTGAGCTGGAGCAATCCAATACCATCAAGGCGATAGGCATGTTTCAGGTATTTATCAATACACATCCTGAATCTCCCAAAAGCAAGGAAGCTGAAGCCATCATCGCCAAATGCCAGACAAAACTTGAAACCAAGGAATTCCTCTCTGCGCAATTGTATTTTAACGTTGGCCAATTTAAAGCTGCAGCACTTGCCTATACTACTTTGATCAACAATTATCCTGATTCTCCCAAGGGGGATGAATACAAACTGATGTCCATCAAATCATATTTCAAGTATGCGGCGATGAGTGTTGATGAGAAAAAAGAGGAGCGATATGCAAAAGTTGTTCTTGAAGTGGAGGACTTTCAGGACAGGTTCCCCGAAAGTAAATTAGCAAAAGAAGCAGAACGTTACTTAACTTTGACAAAAAATAACCTTAAAATTTTAAATAATGAGCAGACTTCGCAGGCAGCTGGGAAATAATCTTACCAATGTAGCTGAAACCAAGGACCTGAATGAAATCAAGAGCAAAACAGGTAACCTGTACCAGTCTATTTCTATCATAGGTAAAAGGGCTGCACAGATCAATATTGCAATAAAGGAGGAGCTCCACAATAAACTTGAGGAGTTTGCAAGCCATACGGATAGCCTTGAAGAAATTCATGAGAACAAAGAGCAAATTGAGATCTCAAAAGCCTATGAGAAAATGCCTAATCCAGCGCTTCTTGCAACGCAAGAGTTCATGGAAGACAAGGTATATTTCCGCAAGAATGAAGAAGATTTGTTCCGCTAATGGGAAGATAGTTTTTTATGGAAGGGCGATGGATTTACCATCGCCCTTCTTGTTTTAGAAAATAGGTATGCAAATATCAAGTTGATTTTTATGGTTAACTTTATACCGGAAATAACAATTCTTAAAACAGCTAGGGTAATCATCAGCAAGATTAATATGTTTCATCTATCCAGGTCATTGGGCTTTTTTATTATTTGTTTCCTTTTAGCAGGACCAACACTGTCTGCTCAGGAAATCAATGCCAAGGTGAATGTTGTGTATGCGCAAATTGGCAGTACGGTTGACAAGAAAGTTTTTCAAACATTGCAAACGTCCCTCAATGCCTTTCTCAATAAAAGAAAGTGGACTTCAGATGTTTTTGAGCCCAATGAGAAAATAGAATGCAGTTTTCTATTGAATCTGCAATCGGTTGTTGAACCCAACGTATACAAGGGAACCCTTACTATTCAAGCCGCAAGGCCTGTGTACAATACCAACTATCTTTCCCCCCTGGTGAATCATATTGATAACAACATCGTCTTTCGGTATGTTGAATTTCAACCCATCGAGTTCAATGAGAACCGGGTTTCTGGTACTGAGCCCCTTGCGGGCAATCTCACTGCATTGTTTGCATATTATGTCAATATCATCCTCGGTCTGGATTATGATGCATATGCACCCAGGGGAGGTGATGCTTTTTTTCAAAAGGCAAATGCCATTGTCAGTGCTTCTCCTGAAGGAAGGTTTATTGAGGGATGGAAACCATTCGATGGTCAACGAAACCGTTACTGGTTATCAGAGAACCTTCAAAACAGCCGTTATGCTTTGGCGCATGATGCCATTTATACCTATTACCGTCAAGGAATGGACAAAATGATTGAGAACGAGAATGATGCAAGGGAGCAGGTGCTGAATGCCATTTCCATGCTCAATACCCTTAATGCCGAGACCCCCAACCTCATGATCATGCCATTTTTCTTTCAGGGAAAAACAGATGAAGTCATCCGGCTTTTCAAAAAAGGTAATTTGCAGGAGAAAGCCAGGGTGATTGATCTATGCACCCGACTGGATATTTCCAATGCTTCAAAATACCGACAGGAATTAAAGTGAAATATCTCCACTACATACAGCTAGTTTTTTTGATGTTGATGCTCTGGTCTTGCTCAGGAATTGGATTCAATTCAGGTGATGTGATTGGAAAAGACAGGATGGCCAATATTCTCTATGATATTGCGCTGGCAGAGGCTTTTGTAGAAACATACCAGCTTAAGGATTCTTCCTTGAACAAAGACAGTACTTTGCAAAAAGAAATTGATCTTGTATTGAAGTACCATGGCGTTGAACCAAAGCGTTTTTCAAAGAGCTATCAATTTTACCAGCAACACCCCCAAGACTTTAAAGTCCTGATAGATACAGCAAATGCCAGGGCTATCCGTAACAGGGAAAATAGTTACAGCCGGCGTAAACCCAATCCATCCTGATCAATGATGTTCCTTTCCAAAGACGATCTGAAACTTGCCTATGGTGTGGATATGCTCATCGGAGAAACCTATGTCAATAGGAAGGTTCCTCAGGACAACTTCTATTGGAAGAATAGAAAAATTTATATCCCTGGTGCTCCCGGCTACACCTTCATGCCGATTTTTTCAGATTTACTTTACCGTTGTGGTGCAGATAGGCAACAGCTTATCGGGGATGATTTTTTACAGTTATCAGAAGCCATACTCCATAGTGCTGCGAAACTGGAACATAAACAGCTTGACTGGGAAGCCCATGTAGCTGAGGTTATTGACCTGGTTGCTGCCCGTGTTGTAGACAATCAGTTGTTTGAAGAACTCAAAGCATATGCTTGGCAGTCCCTTCCCATCAAATTGGGGGATACCAGGATAGGAACAGCATTTCCCTCCCTGAACAGGGCAGACAGCTATCTTTTCACCCTTGTGGTCATCAACAGTTCCTCCTTTGATGTAGACAAGGCCATTCGTGCATGGTATGCACTCATGACCTATTTTCTTATTTTGGATGACTTGGCTGATATTCGTGAGGATCTATTGAATGGAGAGGAAAATGTATTGATTGATGCAGGACTCAATGATGCAGGTGCAGAAAAAATAACAGAGATGATTGACGAAAG
>CAITQQ010000171.1 GCA_903894575.1 uncultured bacterium | reverse complement strand
TGGATCCTGTCAACGCCAACCTGATCAAGGATGAAATTTTCAGGCTTGCAAAAGAAGGAGCAACGATTATATTCAGCACCCACAGGATGGAACAGGTAGAAGAAATCTGCGACCATATTGTGCTGGTCAACAAGGGAAACAAAATCCTTGATGGCACAGTGGGAAAAATCAAGCAGGACTTCAAAGAAAACATATTCGAAGTCAGCTTTGACCAACCGCTGCTACCCGAGCATACCGCCATCCACCTTTTTGACGTACAACAAACCAACAGCAACAAGTTGCGCATCAGGATCAATGGGGATTTCAGCAACAATGATGTGATACAATACTTCATCAACAAGGACCTGAACATCCGTTCCTTCAACGAGGTATTGCCATCCCTCAACGACATCTTCATCCGCCTCGTGCAAGGCACTCCAGAAGCAAGACAATTCCATAACTGATCAAGTTAATATCAATACATGAACAAGGTTTTACTCATCATAACTAGGGAATATACCACCAGGGTCAAGAACAAAAGATTTTTGCTGGTCACCTTCCTCATGCCCATCATCTTCATCGGCTTCATTGCAGGCTCTGTATACTTTGCCGCTAGTGGAAAAGAAGAAACTACGATCGCCATTGTCAATGATCCTGGCTTCCTCAAAGAAAACCTCAACAGCGATTCAGGCAATGTGGTTTTTGCATTTCCAGAGGGAGCTGACAGCAGCAACTATACCGATAAAAAATTCGATGGCATCCTTTACCCCGAACTGTCGGAAGGCAAGCTGGTAGCAGAACTGCACTCATCCAAACAACTGGGATTTGAAGTCACACGCTATGTTGAACGCCAACTGAACAAGGCCCTGGAGAACAAATTGTTGCTGGAAAAAGGAATTGAAAAAACAACATTAGATTCCATTGCCGATGCCTCTAAAGAAAATGTATTGTTGAAAAACATGGTGGCAGACGAAGATGGGAAATCATCAGAATCCAATGCGGGCATTGCTTACGGCGTGGGATTCGGAAGTGGCCTGCTGATTTACATGACCATGTTCATTTTTGGTGCAATGGTGATGCGTGGCGTTGCCGAAGAAAAAACCAACCGCATTGCAGAAGTCATCGTGTCTTCCTGCAAACCTTTCGAACTCATGCTGGGCAAGATCATTGGCATTGCAGGCGTCGGTCTCACACAACTCCTGTTGTGGATCACGCTGATGGTGGCCCTTTCAAGTTCATTGTCTGCCTTTATTCCTGCCGAAACCTACCAGCAGTTCCAGTCCATGCAACAGGGTCAGCAAATGGTCGGCAGTGCAGCTGCCGTCAATCCGACTGCCCTCAAGATCCTGGAGGCAAAATCAACACTGATTGAAAGCGTGAACTGGATGCTGATCATCGGCTGTTTCCTGTTTTATTTCCTTGGTGGATACCTTTTTTACGCTTCGCTTTTTGCAGCCATCGGCAGCGTCATCAACGAAGATCCACAAGAGGCCCAGCAATTGATGTTGCCCATCACCATGCCCATCATTTTCTCCTTTGTCATCCTACAGTCTGTCCTCAGCAATCCTGGCAGCCCGCTTGCGGTTTGGACCAGCATCATCCCCTTCACCTCTCCCATCATCATGATGGGAAGGATCCCATTCGGTGTGCCGGGAACGGTGCCGTATTGGCAGTTGGCCGTTTCCATGCTGAGCCTGATCGGCGGATTCATTCTTACCACCTGGTTTGCTGGCAAAATATACAGAACAGGCATCCTGATGTACGGCAAGAAGGCCAGTTGGAAGGAAATGATCAAATGGAGTTTCAGAAAAAGCTAAAACTTCTTTTCAACGTTTAAACATTGGCATCAAATTTGGTGTAATCTTGCCGTATGAAATTACTTTACGGCTACCTCAAGCCTTACAAATGGCTGATCGGTCTAACCATGCTTCTTGCAACAGTCAATACAGTGTTCTCACTGATTGACCCCATCATCTTTGGAAAAATCATCAAACTCTCTCAAGACATCAATATCAAGCAGGAAGATGGCACCGCATTTGGCTGGGATGCTTTTTTTTCTGCCACCATCACGTTGCTGCTGATGTCTATGGCCACGGCCATGGTGAGCAGGATCGCCAAGAACATGCAGGATTATTTTGCCAATGTGGTGATCCAGAAATTCGGGGCCAGGATCTTTACTGATGGGCTTCAGCATGCGATGAAGCTCCCCTACCAGGACTTTGAAGACCAGCGCAGTGGCGAAACGCTCAGCATCCTCACCAAGGTAAGGACAGACACAGAAAAATTCATCAACTATTTCGTGAACGCCCTTTTTGCGATTGTCGTAGGCGTGATTTTTGTATTCGTTTACGCATCAGTATATGTGCACTGGTCCGTCCCCATTGCTTATGTGGTGGGCATTTCACTGCTTTCCTGGGGCACCAATGCATTGAGCAAGAAAGTAAAATTGATCCAGAAAAAGATTGTCAGCAGCACCACCTCTTTGGCAGGTACGACTACGGAGAGCCTTAGAAATATTGAACTGGTGAAAAGCCTCGGGCTTACACAACAGGAAGTGAAGCGCCTGAATGCTGATACCTATAAAATTCTAGGTCTTGAGCTGACCAAGGTGAAAAGGATCCGCAGCATCAGCTTTCTGCAAGGAACATTGGTGAATACATTGAGACAGGTGATCTTGTTTTTGCTGATGTGGCTGGTGTTCAAAGACAAGATGCAACCACATGAAATGGTCACCATGCAGTTCTTCTCTTTCTTCATCTTTGGACCATTGCAGGAAATCGGCAACATCATCCTTTCTTACCGCGAAGCGGAAGCTTCCATCGGCAATTACCACAAGCTGATGGAAAAGGAACCCGAGATGAAACCATTGAATCCAGTGCATTTGGGCAGCGTTGAGGCGCTGAACTTTGTGAATGTTGGATTCAAACACATCACCGCAAAACAAAAAGCCATTGATGGCATCAGCTTTACCGTCAACCAGGGCGAAACGGTTGCTTTTGTTGGCCCATCAGGCTCAGGAAAAACAACCTTGATGAAACTTCTTGTAGGACTCTACCGTCCTCAAGAAGGAAAGATATTGTACAACGGTCTTGATGAAAGTGAAATTGATTTTGAAGACCTCAGGAAACAAATCGGATTTGTAACTCAAGACACCCAACTGTTCTCCGGCACAATCAAGGAAAACCTCTTATTTGTCAACCCAGATGCAACCGAAGAGGATCTGCAAACGGCACTCGACAAGGCATCCTGCCAGTCGCTTTTGAAGCGTGCAGACAACGGCATCAATTCAGTCATTGGAGAAGGTGGATTGAAATTATCCGGCGGTGAAAAACAAAGGATATCCATTGCCCGTGCATTGCTCCGAAATCCAAGGGTCTTGCTTTTTGACGAAGCCACATCGGCCTTGGATTCCATCACTGAAGAAGACATCACCAGAACCATTCGCGAGATTTCCCAAAGAAAAGAACAGATCACCTTGCTGATCGCCCACAGGCTTTCAACCATCATGCACGCAGACAGGATCTACGTGTTGGAAAAAGGCGTAATTGTTGAAACTGGCTCCCATGCATCATTGCTCGATGAAAAGGGATTGTACTACGCCATGTGGAGGCAGCAGATTGGGGAAAGGGAGAAAGTATAGGGACGAGGGACAAGGGATGAGGGACGAGGGGGTTGAAGGGATTGGGACTAAAATCAAACTCCTTAATCTTTTCTGTGCAATACTTTTTCCAGCAAACTTTCTTCAGAAAGTTCTTCTACTTCACTTAGCAAAACTTCAAGTGCGGAGGTACTTTGAAAGATTTCAACCAAGGAAAAAAATAAGGACACCAGCAAGAAAATAAGGCTTGTCGCAAAAAGGATGTTGGCCAGTCCATCCCAAGACCTGTAAATGCAATACATACAGGCCACACAGAGAAGGAAACTGGATACGCCTGCTGCCTGCATGAAACGAATGTAGTTTAACCTCTTACGCAGACTTCTGATTTGAGCCAACAGATTCTTCTTGTTCTTCAAATGAATATAATCATCAAAAAGTTTACGCACCAAACTGGCAATTGCCAGAAAGCGATTGGTGTAGGCCAGCAGCAACAGACTGATGGCAGGGAAAAGCAAGGCGGGAGTGGTGATCGAGATTTCCATGGAATAAAGAAGTTGAAGGGGTTGAGGTGGTTGAAGGAGTTGAAGGAATTCAAGTCTTAAACCTCTTCAACCCCTTCAACTTCTTCAACTAATATATCTATTTCACTGACAATTTAAAATCAATAGAAATATCAGTGTCGCCTTTAGAAACCAGGTCAGCAGCTGCTTTTACACCAGGCTTGTGCTTGAGCGTTACATTGATTGTACCGGTGCCAGCGGCGGCAGCTGCGGTCCATGTAGATGTAATGCCCAATGGCAGGCCTTTGGCATCAAGGTTGAAATTGGATATAACTGCAAGTGCATTGGATGGAGTCAAATAAATCTGATGATCCACCCCTTCTGCAGCAACCTCAAGGGTGATGTCATCAGCCGGTGTTTTACTCTCATTCAACAGTTGAATGCTGCAATCATAAACCTTGCCTTTTGTCAAGATAATCTCATCAAACTTGGAAGGAGCAGCACCACCAACACCATCAAGATCTTTGAATTCAAATACCGTCTGTACACCAGAGACCTTTTCTGTCAGCTTTACCTTTACAGTTGTAATCAACTCGCTTTCGTTGGGATCAACCGGATCTTTTTTGCAGGAAACAACAGAAACCAAGCCAAAAAATAAGGCTACCAAATGCAGATTCATTTTTTTCATTTTCGGAATTTTTAAATGGGTAATTTTATTTTTAAAGAGATGTTTCTTCCACGATCCAAAGCAAAATACCGGAAGGCATTCATGTAATCGCGGTATGCAATATCAAAAAGGTTGTTGATGCCAAATACAAGATCCATCCTGCGTTTCTGAAACTCAATGCCAGTGGTCGCTTCAAGATTGAAAAGCGTGTATGCATCAGGAGGCTGCATATAATCTGACTGCATTTTTGTGATGCCCGCGAGATCAGTCACTTTGATATTGCCAGTGGGCGGCACATGAATCTGTTTTGTTACATGCTGGATCCCCAATTTGATCGCAGATTGTTTGAGTTTTTTACCATCAATAAAACTGTATTCAAGATCGGCCTCGTAGCGATCAGATGGCATTTGAATCAACCATGTCTTTGCTGTCTTGTCATAAGCCCTTAATGCAGATGCTTTGACATGTGTTTGGAGATGATTGGTGAAGCGATAGGCCAGCCGCATGTCCATCCCGGTTAAAGCGGCATTGGTCTGTGCATAATCAAAGGCGGGAAAAGCGCCACGGATGGTCAACAAAGCAGGGTAAATGGGTTTCAGGTAAATATAATCCTGGATTTCCTTGTTGTAGACCCCAAGTTCCGCTTCCCATTTTTCATTGTTGAAAACGAGCGTACCCAACATGCTGTAAGCCTTTTCGG
>CAITQQ010000170.1 GCA_903894575.1 uncultured bacterium | reverse complement strand
TACCCCTTCAATGGTATTGTTTTCTTCAAAGATGGCCCTGGTCTCGTCAAAATTACAGAGGTCAACCTTATAGTTTTTGACCTTTATTCCGGTTATTTTTTCAACGCCCTCCAGCATTCCAATCGTAGACCTGGAGTTGTTATCAGCTGAGATGACGTCAAATCCATTTTCAATCAAATCAACCAAGGTATGTGAACCTATGTATCCAGATCCACCAGTAACAAGTATTTTTCTCATGTGTATTTAATTGATCAAGTCCATCAGGTATTTGCCGTATCCACTTTTAAGCAATGGGTTTGCCAATTTGACCAGCTGATCTGTATTGATGAAGCCTTTTCTCCAGGCAATTTCCTCAATACAGGCCACTTTTATTCCTTGTCTTTGCTCGATGACCTGGATGAATTGAGATGCCTGCATCAGTGAATCAAAGGTTCCAGTATCCAGCCAGGCTGTACCCCTGTCTAACACTGAAACGCTGAGCTTACCCCTGTTGAGGTATTCGAGGTTGATGTCAGTGATCTCGTATTCACCTCTTGGAGATGGTTTGATGTTTTTGGCAATATCGACCACATCATTGTCATAGAAATAAAGTCCGGGCACGGCAAACTTACTCTTGGGATTTGCAGGCTTTTCTTCTATGGATATGGCTTTCATGTTTTGGTCAAATTCAACCACACCATAGCGTTCTGGGTCACTGACCTGGTAGGCATACACGATTCCCCCATCCGGGTGGGCATTTTTTTCAAGGGTTTTCCCTAATCCGGTTCCATAGAAAATATTGTCTCCAAGGACCAGCGCGCAGGGATCGTTTCCGATGAATTCCTCTCCAATCACAAATGCTTGGGCCAATCCATTGGGAAGGGGTTGTTCTGCATAGCTCATGTTCAGTCCGATATGACTGCCATCCCCAAATAATTTTCTGAACTGGGGGAGGTCTTGGGGTGTTGATATGATCAGGATGTCCTTTATTCCTGATAACATAAGGGTGGAAAGGGGATAATAGATCATCGGCTTGTCATATACCGGCATGATTTGTTTGCTGATGGCATATGTGATGGGATAAAGCCTGGTTCCTGAACCGCCTGCTAAAATGATTCCTTTCATTGATAGGTTTTATCATGTAAAGGTGAGAATTTTTAACAAGATTTCCGACACTTAACATTCGGGTAACATACCCATTACAATTGGTTAACATATGGCTAACCCTTGCTTAACGCCAGGATTGTTTCTTTGCTTATCAATTTTAAGTATGCTGAAGCTGTTACAATCAAGGGTGCTTGTTTTACTGGTCATGACCGTTTTGTTGACTGGATCTGTTTTCGCGCAGGTTCAAAAAATAACGGGAAAGGTTATCAACACAAAGAATGAGCCGATCGCTGGAGCCTCCATTTTGGTTGAAGAGACAAAAAAAGTGGTGGTTGCAGATGTTGAGGGTAATTTCAGCATCTCACTGGAAACCGGTAAAAAATTCAATTTCACTGTTTCTAGTGTAGGGTTCAACACCAAGTCAGTAGCAGAAATTGAGGTCAGCATCAACGGAGATAACACTATTGTGGTTGTTTTGGAACCGCAAACCAAGAACAGTGATGCCATTGTTATTAAATCTACCCGACGTCAGGAAAGCAGCATTGCTCTTTTGACATTTCAGCGCAGCAATACAGCCATGTCCAGCGGATTGGCTGCTGATTTCATCAGGAGAACTCCTGATAAGAATACAGGAGAAGTATTGAAACGTGTGAGTGGTGCATCTGTGCAGGATAATAAGTTTGTCATTGTTCGTGGATTGTCTGATCGCTACAATTCTGCCATGCTCAATTCGGCCCTGTTGCCCAGCAGTGAACCAGACAAAAAAGCTTTTTCATTCGATATGTTCCCTGCTGCCTTGATTGACAACATCATCATCAACAAGACAGCTACACCAGAATTTACTGGTGAGTTTTCAGGTGGCCTTGTGCAAGTGAATACAAAAGATATTCCCACTAAAGATGTACTTACTGTAGGATTCGGACTTGGATACAATACCCAATCTACATTTAAGCCTTTCATCAGCAACCAGCGCAACCAGTATGATTGGCTGGGTTTTGATGATGGCACCAGAAGCCTTCCGGATAGCTTTCCCGCTACTGCACAATTGTACAGGGTCTTGGGTAAAGATGCTGCAGGACTCAAAAAGCAGATTGAATTGACCCAACTTTTCAGGGGCGATGTATACCAGCAACATACTACCAATGCTGCTCCCATCAAAACATTCAACATCACCTACGCACAAAACCATAAATTGAAAAATGGTGCAAACCTTGGTGTCCTGCTTGCAGCAAACTACAGGAATTCAATGTTGGTTTACAATGTTGAGCGTTCTTTTTATGAGACCAATGGAACAACGATTTTCAATTACAATGACAACCAGAACCGCTATCAGACCAATCTCGGTGCAGTAGCCAATATCACTTGGGTCAAAGGAAAGCATAAAATTTCTTTGAAGAATCTCTTCAATCAGTTGTTCGAAGACAATTATTATACAAGGGAAGGCTATAATACCAGCAGGTTGAATGATCTCAAATTTTACTCATCCAATCTCAACCAACGTTCACTCTATAGTGCTCAGTTGGAGGGCGAACACCAGCTCACTGCGAAGGGTATCAAGTTCAAGTGGAATGGGAATGCTGGGTATAACCTGAAAAAACAACCAGACCTTAGGAGTGCTTTGTATGCCAGGACCATCAATACCAACAACAAATTTGAAATTGATCCGGATGATACCAGAAGGTTTTACAGTGAGTTGAGTGATTACAGCTTTGGTGGTGGCGGACAGTTTATTGTACCCATGAACTGGGGTGGTAAGGATAAACAAACACTCAAGTTTGGTGGCTCCAGTCTTGGTAGGGTACGTGATTTCAAAAGCCGCATCTTCCGTTACAATACTACCAATCTGAATTCTTTTGTCGCTGCCAATGCTTTCAAATCCGTAGAATCTGCTTTCTTCTATGATAACATGGGGCAAAATGGTTATATCTTGGAAGAGTTTACCAATAACCAAGACAGGTATTTTGGAGTTTCAGTCTTGAATGCAGCTTATGGAATGATGGACAACAAAGTTGGACCATTCAGGTTCATTTGGGGATTGCGTGCTGAGAATTTCCAGCAATTGCTCACATCCAAAGACCAGACTGGTTTGAGGAATACAAAGCTCACTGAAAAGTGGGACTATCTCCCATCCGTCAACATGCTGATCAATGCTGGCGATAAACAGAATGTAAGGCTTTCCGCCAGCAGGACAGTTGCCCGTCCTGAGTTCAGAGAGATTGCAGAATTTGCTTTTTACGATTATGAGATGAACTACGGTGTGAAAGGTGATACCGGTCTTTTAAGAAGTTCAATCCTCAATTATGATGTGCGCTATGAACTGTATCCCAAGGCTGGAGAAGCCATAACGTTGGGTGCCTTCTATAAAGATTTTACTGATCCAATTGAATTCAGGCTTGACCCATCCAGCAATGGTGATGCCCGCCGTTATTTTTACCAGAACGCAGTAAGTGCAACTACCTTGGGCTTTGAGCTTGAAGTCAGGAAAGGGCTTGAGTTCATATCACCATCTTTGAAAAATCTCAGCTTTTTTGGTAACTACACCTACATCCAATCAGAAGTTGTTTTCAAAGACCTGAGTGCTGGTAACAAGGAAGTAAAAGCCAACCGTCCATTGCAGGGCCAATCTCCTTATTTGATCAATGCAGGTCTTCAGTACAATGGATCTTCATTCAATGCTTCTTTACTGTATAATAAAGTCGGTGAAAGATTGACCCTTGTGGGCAATGAAGAATTTCCTAACGTGTATGAGCGCCCAAGAAACCAGTTGGACCTGCAATTGTCTAAAAAAGTGTTGGCTGGTCAGGGAGAATTGAAAATCAATTTCGCAGATATCCTCAACAATGCATTTTATTTCTATGAAAACGTTGACGAAGCCTCAGCATACAAAGAAGGTGTAGACAGGCTCTTCAATGCATACAAACCAGGATCTACCATTACAGTAGGATTCACTTACGACTTCAACATCAGCAAAAAAAATAAATAAAAATCTTTAGCAAC
>CAITQQ010000169.1 GCA_903894575.1 uncultured bacterium | reverse complement strand
CATTGATCAGCGGTGGCTTCAACTGGTTGGGCAGCGACCGTTATGTGGAGGATGCATCATATGTAAGGTTCAGGACCATCACAGCAAGATACACCTTCAACAAAAAGGTTTTGTCCAAGTTGAAATTCAGGTCATTGAGTGGGTTTGTAACGGCCGAAAATCTTTTCACCTTTACCAACTACCTGGGCCAGGATCCTGAGGTATCCTTCAGGGGATCTGATCCATTCAGGGTTTCCTATGATTACTCCATGACGCCTCCTGCAAAAAACATCACCTTCGGATTGGTAGCCGGATTTTAAATAAAACATTGAACAGAAATGAAAACCTATTTCAAATATGCCTTTGCCTTGATGCTTGTTACTGCGTTGGGTGGATGTAAAAAATACCTTGACCTGCAACCGCTGGATGGGATCATCAAACAGGAATTCTGGAAGACCAAGGAGCAGGTGAAAGCCTCTGTCATTGGCATTTATTCTTCCATGATGGAATCTTCCTCCGGCGGCTATGGCAGACAGGATTATGTGCCTTCCATGACCGAGTTACTTTTTGTTTGGGGTGAGGCAAGGGCTGACCATGTTGCAACAGCAACTGCTTCCAGTGCAGATGATATCGCATTGGTGAATGTCAATACCCAACCGACCAATGTAAACGTCAACTGGAGGCCCTTTTACAGGACCATCAATTTTTGCAATACGGTGATTGAAAAAGCTCCTGAAGTATTGGCCAATGACAATACATTCACCCAGGCCCAGCTCGACAATTACCTCAGTGAAGCGCTGGCCATCAGAGGCCTGATGTATTTTTACCTGGTCAGGAGCTTTGGTGATGTGCCTTTGAAAACAGATGCTACACTGAGTGATGAAAACATCAAACCGATCCCTAAATCCACACAGGCTCAGGTCTTGGCGCAGATTGTTGCTGACCTCAAATTGGCAGAATCCAAAGCGGTAAAAACCCACGGTGATGTTGATTCAGACAAGGGTAGGGTAACCCAATATACCATCAATGCGATTCTTGCTGATGTATACCTTTGGATGGAAAAGTATCCTGAAGCCATCGCAGAATGTGACAAGGTGATCAATTCCGGAAAATTTGGACTGATCCGCGGTGCTACCCGCAATGGTCCGGTGATGGAATACAACGAGAGCTGGTTCAATACCCTGTATGCCGAAGGAAATTCAAATGAAGGGATTTTTGAACTGCAATTCAGTACACAGCGCTTGAATCCGTTCTTTCCTATTTTTTCACCCACCATACCATCAAGAAGGTGGACCGCCACTGCAGATCTGATGGAAAGAGTCTTTACGCTTGATCTTAATGACGATAAAAACATCGACATCAGGGGTGACAGGGGTTCTGTAAGTGCAGCCACTTCTACCATCTGGAAATACATTGGATCAAGCCCAACATCACAAAGGACATTTGATCAAAGTTTTTCGCACTGGTTTTTTTACCGCTATGCCGATATCATGCTCATGAAAGCCGAGGCTTTGAATGAGTCTGGCAATGGGAAGGATGCACTTGATCTGATATACAAGGTCAGGGCAAGGGCCAATGCATTGACTGCAACAGACCTGGCACCATCACCTACCGACAAGAACCTGATCCAGGATTTCATCTTGGAAGAGAGGGCAAGAGAATTTTGTTTTGAAGGAAAACGTTGGTATGATGTTTTGCGCAATGCAAAAAGAAAAAACTATGCACGTTTGGGAATCTTGCTGAACACCATCTCACAGAGTGTGCCTTCCAATCTTCAGCAGTCTGCCCAGGCCAAGGCCAGGGATGTCAACAGCCATTATTTTCCGATTTATCTCTACGAACTCCAGACCAATAAACAATTGATTCAAAATCCTTTTTATAAATAATCAAGCCAGTATATGACCAGAAAAAATGTATTGCTCGCGGGAATCGTTTCCATCTGTCTGATGTACCTGGCGAACACAGGATGCAGAAAGATTGAGGTGGTGGAGAAAACAACCCTTGATGTGAACATCGTTGGATACCTGGACAAGAATCCAGACTCATTCTCTTTGTTCAGGCAAATCCTTGAAAAAACCGGAACCGCTGCATTCCTGAATGCCTATGGATCTTATACTTGTTTTGCACCCACCAACAGTGGTGTGAAAACGTATTTGAAAAATCTTGGCGCAACCTCAGTGGAAACTGCAGATATGGCAACGCTCAAAGACATGGTAAGGCTTCATTTATTGGAGGATACCATCTATACCAATTCTTTCACGGATGGCAAGCTGCCTGTGGTCACCATGTATGGACAATTTCTGATTACATCAGTAGTCAATACATCAGGTGTTTCCAGTTATGTGATCAACAGGCAAGGTGCTGTTGTGAAATCCAACATCAGGGTTGGAAACGGGATCATCCACGCCATTGATCAGGTATTGACACCTGCCACCAAAACAATTTCTCAACAATTGGAGAGCAAACCAGAATATTCCATTTTCGTTCAGGCCATGAAAGAGACTGGATTTTTTGCCAAGTTGAATGTTGTGGATCCAGACCTTTCTAAAAGGTGGATCACGGTTTTCGCTGAAAGCAACAAGGCATTGGCAGACAGTGGTTTTGCCACCTATGCGGCATTGAAGGCAAGGTTTTCCAAGACTGGAAATCCATTGAATCCATTGGATAGCCTGAACATGTATGTGGCCTATCATGTCTCTTCAGGATTGAAATTTTTGGGCGACATCATCACCGTACCTACGCATGAAACACTATTGCCACAGGAAGTGGTCAGCATCAAATTGATTGACCAGGATGTAGTGCTCAACGAAGACGAATTCAATGGTGTTGTTGAAAAGGGCGTTAAAATCATCCGTGATAAAAGTGACGTCGCTGCAACCAACGGTGTTGTGCATGATCTGGCTGCCCACTACAGGGTGAAGTTCAGGAAACCAGCACCGCTGTTTTGGGATGTTTCATCATTTACAGAAATCAAAAAACTGCCTGCTTACTACAAGAAAGCCAACTATAATTTTACGAGGGCAACAGAAGCAGACAATCCAATCAAAGATCACTACTGGGGTTGGGGCTCATTGGCGGGAACCAATGTGATGACTTATACCTACTCTTCATCAAGCTCAATCACCAACTACGCAGTCAACAATGATATCAACATGTTGCCATTGGGCCTTCCAAGCAGGCCTGTATACTGGGAGATGAGAACGCCACCGATTGTCAAAGGAAAGTATAAAGTTTGGATCTGTTACAGGGCGCAAAAACAGTCAAGCAGTTCCAATATGCTTTGTCAGGTGGAAGTAAATGGCAAGTTGATGCAACGAACCATGAATTTTACCGAGAACCGTCCTGCTGGTACTGACGCTGAATTGGAGGCTATCGGATGGAAAAGGTACACAGAGAATGTTGCCAATGTATTTGCGGCAAAGCAAGTGGGGGTAATTGACTTTTTGACGACTCAGCAGCACATCATTCGGATCACACCGCTGAACGGAACACAGAACAACAACAATCTTGATATGATACAATTCATTCCGATTGATCAAAATCAGATTCTTCCAAGGTTTAAGCCCGATGGTTCTTTGTTGTTCCAATAAGCCTCATTTAAAAAAAGTAAAAGAACAAATGAATAGCATGAAATACAAACGTAAACTCCAGCTTGGGGCATTATTGGGGGCAATGGTCCTGATGTCGTTGGGTTGCAAAAAGATGACGGAGGACCACAATACAGTGGGTGATCCAATGCTTCAGAAAAATCTTTTTGAGGTGATTTCCCAGAACCAATCATTGACCAGTTTTGCCAAGTATCTTGTTGAAACCGGGCTGGACAAGGAATTGATTTCCTCTAAATCCTACACTGTTTTTGCACCTTCCAATGAGTCACTCATTCTGTTGGATGCATCCATCAAGGGAAATCCAGTAAAACTCAAGCAGTTCATTGCCAACCATATCACTGAGGAACTTGTCAGTTATACGTCAAGTACTCCGAAAAAAAGGATCATGATGTTGAATGGAAAGTTCAACAGCATCGCCCCTTTTTCAATTGAATCTGCGGTAGCCAGTCAATCCAATCAGTATGCCAGCAATGGTATCTTGCATACCATCAACATGTCAGTCAATGCACTGGAGAACTGTTGGGAATTCATTGCAACCAATGCATCTGCTCCTTTAAAACAGCGTACTTTTTTACAGTCTCTTTTTAGGAATATTTTTGATCCAACCAACGCAACAATTGTCGGAATCAATCCAACCACAGGTGATCCTATATATCAGAAGGGAACTGACTCCGTATTTGCCAATATGTTCCTGAGAAATGTTCATGACCTCCGGAATGAATCCAAACAATTCACTGCATTCATTTTGGCAGATGCAGGTTGGGATGCTGAGCAAGCGGCGTATAGAAAATATTTCCCCACTGGAACCGTCGACAGTACCACATTTGCCACAGCATGGAACATTGTTCGTGATTTTGCAGTTGACACGCTCTATACTCCTTCAGGGCTGCCTGATACGGTGGTGTCAAAATTCGGCGCAAAGCTTCCCATCAACAAAAATGCCATCGTTTCAACCATCAAAACCAGCAATGGATATGTATATGTCATGAGTGCACTGCCTGTTGCTCCTGCACTGAGGTTTACCACAAGGGTGATTGAAGCGGAAAAATATGAAGGCTCCAGCGTTGACAGGCGTTCTGTGACCTATTTCAGAGACCGTTACAATGAACTGAGCAAAAAGTTTTACTCGGATGTGCTGGTGCTCAACCATGGTGTTGCCATGTTCAACCTGCGGTATAACCAGGATGAGATTCCGGCTATCAAATACAAAGCCTATTGGGTGGCTGTAAATGATTTTCAGACTGCAACATTTACCCAAAAACTTGGTGTGGGTTCTCCTGACGCTACGCTTTTGCCCTATGTGAATGTGGTAGCCAATGCCAAAGGGGAAGTATATCTTGGAGAGTTTTCATTG
>CAITQQ010000168.1 GCA_903894575.1 uncultured bacterium | reverse complement strand
ATGAAGAGAATGCCATCAGTGATGCGTTGGCCATGGAGCAATTGTTGGACAGGATTGCCTTTGCAGATAAAGTAGGTCTCGATTATTTTGGCATCGGTGAGCACCACAGAAAAGGGTTTCTCGACTCTGCACCAACGCTTATTCTTGCGGCGGCAGCTGCCCAAACAAAAAATATCAGGCTGGGAACTGCAGTTACTGTTTTGAGTGCTGCGGATCCCGTTCGTGTCTTCCAACAACACGCAACACTGGACTTGATTTCAGGGGGAAGGGCTGAGATGGTGGCCGGACGCGGGTCCTTCATTGATGCATATCCCTTGTTTGGTCTTGATCTCAATGACTACGATGCACTGTTCATAGAAAAACTCGATTTACTGTTGAAGATAAGGGACAATGAGACCATCAGTTGGTCCGGAAAGTTTCGCCCTGCATTGAAGAACCAATCCATTTATCCAAGGCCGGTGCAAGATCCTTTTCCCATTTGGCTGGGCGTCGGCGGAACACCTTCGTCATTTGTAAGGGCGGGTATGCTTGGACTTCCATTGATGGTGGCCATCATCGGTGGAGAGACCCATCGCTTCAGGCCGCTGGTTGATCTTTACCGCGAGGCAGGCAAAAAAGCAGGTCATCCTGCGGAGCAGCTCAAAGTAGGCCTGCATTCACTGGGGTATATTGGTGAAACCACGGAACAGGCCTTTGAATCTTTTTATCCTGGCTATGCTGCGGCAATGACCAAGATTGGAAAAGAGCGGGGTTGGCCACCTACGACCAGGGCTCATTTTGAATCGCAGGCTGGTCCGACTGGCGCATTGCTGGTAGGCAGTGCCGAAGATGTTGCAGCGAAAATCCTTCGCCATGCTCAAGCCCTTGGTGGGATTTCCAGGGTTACCTTCCAGCTGGATACGGCTGAATTGCCCCATCAAAAAATAAAGGATTGCATTGGGTTGATGGGTACAAGGTTGAAGCATTTGCTTGCATGATGAGAGGTGAATTTTGTATATTTATTGAACATCATCATTCCATGAAAAAAATATTCCCCCTTTTTCTGCTCTCCTTCCTTTTACTCAATTGTACTAAAAAAGAGGCTACGCTGACTGAACAAGAGGTCTATGCGGTACTGGATAAATTTGATCAGGGATGGGAACAGAAAAATGCCGAGTTGGTAGACTCTGTTTTGTCTGAGCACTATGTTTATTATACCCAGTCTGGACAACCATTTGACCGCAAAAACATCATTGCAACCGCAGGGTCAGATGTCTATCAATTGCAAAACATGGACCGCGAACATTTGACCCTGCAGATTGAGGGCAATACCGCTGTAGTGAACACCATCTGGAAAGGCAAGGGATTTTACCATGGCGAACAGTTCAACGATAAACAGCGTTGTAGTGTAACAATAGTAAAACACAATGGGGTGGTCAGGATTCTTGCGGAGCATTGCACCCCAATCAAGTAAGCGGGGACACTGTTATACATTTCTTGCGAGACAATAATCTATCAAGTAGCAAATTTCCTATTTCCCTTTCAAGGTTTTGTTGACGGTGTCTACCAATCCGTCATTGGCTGTATCATGTCCAAGTTGCCAGAACATGATGCCTCCCAATTTCCGCTGCATGACATATTTTGTTTTTACTGCAATTGATTTTTTGTTGTCAAAAGTGGCATATGATTTTTCTTTGGCATTGTAAGCATAAGGTGCCTGCGCCTTTTCGTCCCAGTACATGGTATAACCACTGTTTTCAGAAATGCGCGTTGGAAACTGGTTGTATCCTATAAAATGTTTGAAGGTTCCTTTTTGGTAAAGCCCATTGTTTTCTGGCGATACTCCTTCCCAAGTGCGGGCGTAAAATGCAGCACCCACAATCAGTTTTTTTGAAGGGATGCCCATGTTGAGCAAACTGCTCACACAATTGTCGGTTGATTCCTTCTGTTTGTCAGTGCTGTACAACGCAGTATGGTGGCCTGTTACAGTAGAATATCCTCCAACAAGATCGTAGGTCATCAGGTTCACGTAATCAACAAGTGGCATGATGGCTTTCCAATCCACAGACTGATCGATGAATTTTTGAAAACCGCCTGCTGCAAAAGTGATGGTACTTTTCTTGCCCAATTCCTTGCGCAAAAGCCTTACCAGTTCAGTAAAGTTTTGTTTGTCTTCCGGAACAAAGCGGTGTCCTGGAAAACCTTCAATGGTGGGGTATTCCCAGTCCAGGTCGATGCCATCCGATCCAAAATAATCTGTCAGCGATTTCACGGATCGTACAAAATCCTCCCTGCCTTTTGCTGTTCCGAAAACATCTGAACATGGGGCACATCCTCCCCATCCACCCAAGGACAACAATACTTTCAGGTCCTTGTTTTGATTTTTCATGGCCACCATCTTCTTTATCAGGAGGGTGTCTTTTTCCCCGCGCAGTTTCAAGTCATTGCCATTGAGTCGTCCAAAACAATAAATGATATGCGTGAAGTTTTTGGCATTGAAGCTGTCAATGGCAGCAAGGCTTCCTGAGTAGTAAGCGATGACTGCTTTTTTTTGCGCTGATGTTGTTTGTGGTTTTGTGAAAGCCAGTATCAACAAAAGACAAAGAGAGGTTATTCTGTATGACATGATTGAAAAGGAGTTGAGTGGTTCAAATCTAAATAAATTAACGATGCACGCTTGAAATTAAAGTGTTCTCCCATTCAAATAGGTTCATATAATTCCCCTCCTGGTCAGGAGGGGTGGCACGAAGTAGGCCGCACCGAAGGTGCGGTCGGATTCGTGCCGGGGTGGTGGAAGTATATTTCCAGAAAACGCTGGAAGGAAGAAGAGTACAACACGCTCTAGGAATTAATCATTCCATTTAAAGCGTAAATTGCATTTCAACAGTATGACAGAAATATTTGCATTACACTCCAATTCAGAATGGTTGCTGATCCTCCTGGCTTCCTTCATCATTGGGCTCACCAAAGCCGGCCTCAAAGGGGTGGACATGCTCAGCGTAACGCTGATGGCCATTGTGTTTGGGAGCAAGACCTCAACAGGGATTGTCTTGCCACTGCTCTGCCTTGCGGATATTGCAGCCGTCGCTTATTACAACCGACATGCAGAATGGAAACATTTCAAGAAACTCACACCCTGGATGGTGGTGGGTATTGTGCTGGGAGTTTATTTAGGGCGAGATATGGATGAGGCCATTTTCAGAAAAATCATGGCCATCATCATTTTGGTCACCATCGTCATCGTCTTGGTGATGGAGTACAGGAAATCAAAAGAGGTTCCCAGCCATCCTATGTTTGTTGTAACAACCGGATTGGCTGCGGGTTTTACCACGATGATCGGCAATCTGGCAGGAGCATTTTCCAACCTGTATTTCCTGGCCATGCGGGTGGACAAGAACAGCTTTATCGGCACTGGTGCCTGGATTTTCCTGATTATCAATCTTTTCAAGTTGCCGCTGCAGATTTTCTTTTGGAAAAACATCACTGTCCAAAGTCTGAAAGTCGATGCCATCTTGGTTCCAACCCTAGCCATTGGTTTTGTCGCAGGCATCTTTATTGTCGGCAAGATAAGAGATGAACAATACCGAAAGGTGGTGTTGATCCTGACCCTCGCAGGATCGATCCTGATGTTGTTGCGGCGGTAGGATCAATTCAATCAATTTTCTAATCTATCATCAAATTCTCCACATGCAAACCATCACTGTAAAAGCCACCATCAATTCTTCCATCAATACTGTTTGGGATTTCTGGACCAAGCCAGAACACGTCATGCAATGGAACAACGCAAGCCCTGATTGGCATTGTCCCTCAGCCACCAATGATTTGAGGGTTGATGGGGAGTTCCATTACATCATGGCGGCCAAAGATGGCAGCGTTGATTTTGATTTTTGGGGAACCTATGTAAAGGTTGAGCCCTATCATACCTTGGAAATTTATTTGGGTGATGGCAGAAACCTGAAAATTGAATTCAATGAAATTGATGGTGCAGTGAACATCACAGAAATCTTTGAACCCGAGGAGGTCAATTCACTGGAATTGCAAGAAGCAGGATGGCAGTCCATCCTCAACAACTTCAAGCATTATGTTGAGGGATGATCATTGATCATTTTTCAACATCCAACAAACTTATTTTGAAGTGATCACCTGCCTGTAAAAAGCAATCATCCTGTTCAAATCAGCAATGCCGATTCTTTCGTCAATGCCATGAAACCCTTTGGCATCCTGCATGGGCGTGAAGTTCAGTACGGCTTCACTGAAGCCCCTGAAATAGCGGGAGTCTGTAGCGCCAATCATGAGATAGGGTGATACCAAAGCTGAAGGAACAAGGCTATTGGCAATGCCTTCCAGCCTCTTGAATGCCGGGTGATCGGTGGGCGTTGTTGCCGAAGGTTCCATCAGCGAAATGGTTTGTTTTTTCACCATCACCCGCTCATCATTGATGGCTTTTTTCACAAAATTGACCACATCTTCACTGGTTTCACCAGGAAGAATGCGGCTGTTGAAGGTAGCCTTGGCAATGGAAGGAATGACATTGTCTTTGATCCCTGCTTTGACGATGGTAGGCACAATCGTGGTATGCACCATCGCATTGGTTTGTTTGTTTTCTTCCAACTTGCTGATCACCTGTCCTTTAAAGAGCCACATGTTGGACATCACCATACGGGTGAAGAAAGATTGGGCTGCGCCAGTGCGGTTAAGCAATTCTTCTACTGATGGTGTGATCATGGCGGGCATTTGATTGGCCCTTACTTTAACGATGGCCTGATTGAGTACGTCAATGGCCGTTTCCTTGTCTGGCATGGAGGAATGTCCACCTGGGATTTCAACTGTAAGGTCAATGTTTACAAATCCTTTTTCACCAGTCCCAATTACTGCTACAGGCCTGCCTACGTCTTTGAAACGCTGCGTATCGATTTGGCCGCCTTCATCCAGTACAAATGCAGGTTTGATGTTGTTTTCTTTGAACCATTTGGAGAAAATGGCGGCGCCTCTTTTTCCAGCAATTTCTTCATCATGTCCGAAAGCCAGATAGATCGTGCGTTCTGGCACATGGTTTGCCTTGAGTAATTTTTCAACCGCTTCCATGATGGCGATGGCAGAAGCTTTGTCATCCACAGCACCTCTTCCCCAGATGGTATCGTTTTTGATGATGCCGCTGAAGGAGGGATAGGTCCATTTGCTCTCCGCTACTGCTTCCACCGGAACCACATCCATGTGCGCCATCAATACATAGGGCGCTGCTGTTGTGTTTTTCCCTTTCCACTTGAACACATAACTGAATTGATTGAATGTCATCTTTTCCAACTGTTGGTGCATCAATGGATAAGTGCTTTCCATGAAGCTGCGGAATTTGGTGAACTCCGCTGTGTCAATGGCCAGCGTATCGCCGAAGGAAATTGTTTTTATCTGGATGGCATTGCTCAAATGGATGGCTGCTGAGTCGTTGTTGGATATTTCAACCACAGTACCGGTGAAAGCTGATGGCTTTTGAAAGCGAAGGGTATTGACCAGGAGGATTCCTGCAACAACAACGATGGCCAACAATGCGAAATATAACAGACGTTTCATGATGATGAAGATTGAGCATTGAAGATATGAAGAAAGGCCAACTCAATCAATTTGCTGGTATGGTTTGCATGCATTAAATTCAAGCATGAAAAATATGCGTTCTCCATTTTGGCTCATGTTGCAATGCCTTTTCCTCATGTCATCCCTTGCAAAGGCCCAGCCAGAAAAAGCCGAAGCAGGCATCAAAGCCATCATGCAGGAAATACCCGTAATGGGACTTTCTGTTGCTGTGGTGAAGAATAATAAAATCATTTACACCCAATCTTTTGGGACCAAAAACCTGGAAAACAAAACCCCATTGACTGACGATTGTATTTTCAGGATTGCTTCGATTTCCAAATCCTTTTCTGCCACTTCCATCATGCAATTGGCGGAAAGAAAAAAACTTTCCATTGACCAGGATGTCAGCGAACTGATTGGGTTCAAGGTGCGCAACCCGAAATTCCCCGAGACGGTCATCACCCT